>DASRND010000027.1 GCA_035647615.1 Bacteroidales bacterium
ATAAACAACCTGAACCTGCATAGCTTATCCTTAAAATTAAAAGCGGAATCAGTAGCTGTTTCCACAGAATATTCATGAATGGTCTGGGGAGCATCTCTAAATGTTTCGTTGGCTTCGAGATGTGCTTTAAAAACTTTTACATTTAGAAGTGTAAATTTATCAATATCAATTGGCGTATTGTTTTGTTCTGGTTTCATTTTGAGTTGCATAAATTTTAAAAGAGCCACACCTTTCATCGAACATTTCCTCGTGCTCATAGCATGTATTCACGAATTCATTTTGCTTATTAACCTTAGCCGGCACAGCCAAAGGCACGTATTTTATCTTTTCATATTTTGCCTTTGCCTGAGCCGGTGTCATGATTATTGTTTCGCCTAAGGCCACCGAAATTTTAGTGAGGCTTTGTAGCGTCATGTTATGCGCACCACAAAGCCATTTACTAATTTCTGCCGGCGCCTTACCAAGCGCTTTGGCAAGGTCGCTTGAGTTCATGTTCTTGTCAGCCAACAAATCATAAATGTAGTCAACAATAGCCATGTTATCATTTACAAATTGAGCCTGCTCCGGGGTTGTCCGTTCTCTAATTTGCTCCAACATTTCTTTTAACTTAGCCATAATTCTATTCCTTCGTAGTTTAATAGGTTTGTTCTTCCGCGATCGAATTCTATTTGTCGATCTCTGATCAATTCGTCAATTCGCAGTGTAATTTTATTTGCTTCCTGAAAATATCCTTTCACATTTTCACAATCCTGAGCTTTGTCTTTTGTTTTTATACCCCCGTTAAAAAGGAATACAATGCTGGTTGAGATAAACAAGCAATAGAGTCTTAATTGCTCCCGCCCAAAATCGACCTCAATGTATTTGGCCGGTGGTGGCAAAGCATGGAACGACCCTTCTGATCGGAAATAATGTTCCCTGGCTCCTTTCCTGGAAAAGCGTTCAAGTGTTTCATTCAGATAGTTTAGTTGTACTTCGATTTCTGTATTAAAAATGTGCCGGAAAATAAAATCCTCAAATTCATTGCGTTCTCTTTCTTCAATATGAACTGAGTAGTAATTTACAGCCTTACCTGTGAAGTCTTCAATTTTAATAATTTTTGCAAATGTATTCACTTAACGGTTAATTTGGATTAAATGTTTAACTTTTAAGTTAATTTATAATTGTTCTTAACTTTTAGCTTACCACCTCCCTTACCGCCGCATTCATCCAAAGCTCAGCCTGTGTTTTGCTTTTGGCTGTTTCCTGCTCCAGGGTATCGCACAATTCCATCAGCCGGTTGACGGTGGAGACGATGGCTTTTCGCGCCGCTGAACGACGGTGACAAATCTACTGGTTGTGAATCAACCTTCTTCAAAAACTTCAATTAATGTTCAATTAAAATGTCTTCATCATCAAATTGGCTTTCGACAAATAGACCTTCCTCCTGATTCTGCTGGTTACGGGCGATAGGTTTACCCATTGCTGTTTCTATTTTTTGCAGAATACGCTCTTTCCGATCGTCGAAAAAACCATAAAAGTCATCGCTGTACATAAATTGTGGATCAACCACATGTGACTTAAGTATAGCTATAAATTCCTCATTAGGAACCCCTGCATGCTTTCGTATCCTTTCCAGATATTTGCCGGGTGCATCACCACTGACAATGCGATTTGTTCTACCCGATAAGGGCGTCTTGTTAATGATGCAGTCGAAATCATCACGTGGAATTCCATTCTTGTTACACCATGCAACCGGAAAGATATGATGAATGTCTATGGATTCGGAAAAGTAAGTACTAAAATCAATTTTTGTAGCCGAAAGCCAGTCTCTTGTTTCTTCGTTCAACAGGATCGCATAAACGCCCTTGTAGGCCGCACTGTTTCTTGTCCGGAGCGTATGTAGCCTCGATGGCGAAAAATTTGCATCATAAATAGTTTTAGGTTCCGTGGCATCGTTTTTAATCCAATCCACGACCTGCACCATATCCAGCGCATATCTGGTTTCATTGGCAGAGCCATACAGTTCACCAAAAACCCCGCACCAAAACCATCGCATCAGTTTTTTCTTATTTCCAAAGTTGTCAATGTCATTCCCAAGCTTGGCGAGAATTACGGCCATTGGAACCAGTTGCGTGCTATAGGGAATATCCCGTGAGTTAAAGATATGATTTTCCACTAAAATTTTTGAAGCCTTGATAAAACTAGCTACAATCTTATCGCAGTAATTCTTATAATCATCGAGCGATAAATTCAGCATCTCCTTCCGCTTTGCGCTCACTGCCGGCAGGTTTTCCTTTTCATCCTGCGACAAAAAGCTTGTGCGACGTTCGTATGTTGCAAAAAGTGTGATAGCCTGAATAATGTCAATGTTGCTTGTTTTGCCAAGCACCTTATAGTTTTTAAACTCATGATCAATCTTTTTCCAGTCGTCCTTCAGATCGAAATCATCCGCTGCAAATGAGGCTGTGAGCAGTTCAAACACTGACAGAGAAACCCCACCGGTATTCACTTTTTCAAATACTTGGCAAACAGCTTCTTTTGGATTGATCTTTTTCATTATGATCACCGGAAGCATATATCCGGTAAACGCTTTAATGATGTTTCGTTCAAATTCGTTCCAGAACTTGATCTTGTCTCGGTCGTAATCCCAATATTCCGAAAACTTAGTGCGCCACTCATCATATTCGTCAACCATGCAAACCGGGTACATGAGGTTTTGAAATTCATATTCTTCCCTCGAAAGGTCGAGCACTATATCACGACCAATGTTTTCCGTAACAATTTTATTTTCATTGATGGAAATAATGGCTTCCGCTAGATCAAGACTTCTGTCCATTGCTTTTTTCATATCGATATAATACCAGCGGAAAATTTCATAGCCTTTAACATTCCGGGTTTTAACTACCTTATTGGTGATAATAGCCTGATAAAGTGAGGTGAGCCGCTGCTGCCCATCCAGAATGAGCAATTCAGGATCGCAGTCATTTACACCCAAAGCACCTTCCACAGGTTTTGTTTTAAAGCGAATGCTTTCGTTTCCTGTTTCGAGCAACATAACAGCTCCGATAGGGAATGATTTTGCCACACTTGCTATGATGCCTTTTATACGGTCATCATCCCACACCCAACCTCTCTGAAAGTCTGGAAGTTGAATTTTGCCTTTGTGGACGTCCTTCAGCAAATCGTACAGGCCGGTTTTTGTTGAATCAAAAGTTTCCATGCTATTTTTAGATTTTACAAGTATTGTTAAATCAACAGATTTCTAATTTTTATAATCCGAAAAGATTCATTTATTATTTTTTACGAAAATAATCTGGCAACGAAAGTAGGAATAATTCAGTGATACAGCAAGAAAAGGCCGCGGTTAGGGCTGTTTTGTTGTTTTGGTGACTTTTGAAAATTTAGAATCTTATAGTTTTATTGATGAAGGTCGGGCGGGCTTTCCGCTTTATCCACGGCTGCGCCCTGGGCTAATGACGGCGATCCGTTGGGGCTGAAAGCCTATCATAAAAAAACCCCGGCCAACTTGCGACGTTGGCCGGGGTTTCAGGAAAAGATATTTTAAATAATCTGGCTACGTGCTACAGATGAATCACTTCATCGTAAGCTGCGGCGGCGGCTTCCATCACGGCTTCCGACATTGTGGGATGCGGGTGGATGGTCTTAATGACCTCTTCGCCGGTGGTCTCCAGTTTGCGGGCGGCCACCACCTCGGCAATCATTTCTGTTACGTTGTCACCGATCATGTGGGCGCCAAGCCATTCGCCATATTTGGCGTCAAATATCACTTTTACAAAACCTTCTTTGTTGCCTGCTGCGCTTGCCTTACCCGAGGCGCTGAAAGGAAATTTTCCCACCTTGATTTCGATTCCGGCATCGCGTGCCTGTTTCTCGGTCATGCCCACCGAAGCTATTTCAGGAGTGGTATAGGTGCAGCCCGGAATATTGCCATAGTCGATGGGGTTCGGGTCGAGGCCGGCAATTTTCTCGACGCAGGTGATGCCTTCGTGCGAGGCTACGTGCGCCAGCGCCGGACCATGCACAATGTCGCCGATGGCATAGTAGCCTTCGACGTTGGTACGGTAAAAATCGTCAACTTTTATTTTGTTGGCCTCAGTTTCAATACCGGTTTCTTCCAGTCCGATACCCTCCAGGTTGGTTGCTATACCCACGGCCGAGAGTACTATGTCGGCTTCTACCACCTCTTCGCCTTTTTTAGTTTTGATGGTCACTTTGCATTTGTCGCCAGAGGTATCTACTTTGGTAACTTCGGCAGAAGTCATCACTTTGATGCCGGACTTTTTGAAAGAGCGCGTCAGTTGTTTGGACACTTCTTCGTCTTCCAACGGCACAATCGCGGGCAGAAATTCCACCAAGGTAACTTTGGTTCCCATTGAGTTATAAAAATAGGCAAACTCTGATCCGATGGCGCCGGAACCTACCACCACCATCGATTCGGGCTGATTTTCCAGCGTCATGGCCTTGCGGTAGCCGATGATTTTTTTGCCGTCCTGTTTTAGCGCCGGCAACTCACGCGAGCGTGCACCGGTAGCTATGATGATGTGTTTGGCTTCGTAGGTAGTAGCCTCGCCTTTTTCGTTGGTCACTTCCACCTTCTTCCCGGGTTTTACTTTGCCTAAACCGTTGATTAAGTCGATTTTATTTTTCTTAAAAAGGAAATTCACACCATTGCTCATGCCGCCAGCCACATCACGGCTGCGCTTTACCACCGCCTCGAAGTCGGCTGTAGGCTCGCCATCTATTTTCAGTCCGTAGTCGGCTGCATGTTTCAAGTAATTGAATACCTGTGCGCTCTTGAGCAGAGCTTTGGTAGGAATGCAGCCCCAGTTGAGGCATACTCCGCCCACATTTTCTTTTTCTACTACGGCGGTTTTCATGCCCAGTTGAGCGGCTCTGATGGCAGCTACGTAACCACCGGGGCCGCTGCCTATTACTATCAGATCATAATTCATAAGTTGTTGATTTTTTAATTTCTGCAAATTTAGACAAAAAAGGGTGGCGCCATTTTTGGGTAAGCCGGGAACCGTTGTTAAATATTCTTAATCAGAAGGAAGTCGGCAGTTCTCCGGCGGCGGCTTTCAATCGGTAGTGAATTGAGATTAGGAATTGAACAAACAACGAACAACAAACAACAAACCTACTTCTGCTCCTGCTCCGCCATGTACTGCGCATCCATCCTGATCATCTCCTCCGGCGACCGGTTTTGTTCGGCAGCTTTTCCGGTTACTGCTTCGAGCCAGTCCGGGGTGCTGCGTATCAGATTTTCGAAATAGCTTATCCTTTCCTGCAGCGGGTCCTGCTGATTTAGATTGTAGAGATATTCCGCATCAATAGCAATCATCCGCTCCAGCGGCATGCGATAATAATTGGCTTTTTCGGCAACCTTTTGCAGCCAGGCGCTGTCGGCTTTTATGTAATCCATGTATTCATGAATCACCATATATTTAGCATAAATATCCGGATACTCATTTTGGAAAGTCCACAGCGCATCGTTGCGGAGCTGCTCCTCGTAGCTAATATTTTTTTGTGTGGCTTTATCTTTCACTGATTGGCTCCAGGCTTCGTCGCTGCTGATGGTGCGCACGTATTTTTGCAAGCCTTTCCAGGTGAGATACAGCTCGCGGTTTTTCTGTAGAGCCTGGAAGTCGGCTGCCTGACGCAATACGGTGTGCAAAGGCAGATTTAAGGTTTGTGCATCTTTCACCAAATCGTCAAACCAATAAGCATACGTGCGAATGGCATCTTCCTGCTTTTCGATGAAATCGCCGCTGTATTTTGGAGTGAACATTGCGTAAAGCTGATCGACAAAACCCCAGTCGTACTTATATAAAAATCGCTCTGTGATACTCAGCAGAATGATGTCCTGGCTGAGCACTTCCTTTTCGATATCCAAATCGCGTGTCCATTTCTCACCAAAATAAAAATCAGGGTAAACCTTGGCATTGAAATACCAAAAGGCCTGGTTGGCAAAAAGATGCTGCGGAATACGGGTATTAAAAAAGTTCCAGTAATAACTGTCGGCAACCGCCAGCACTCTGGGTTTCTGCTTTTCGGGCTGATCATAAAATGAAAAATGCGGATATGCCATCTGCGGATGCGACAATTTGCAAAGGAGGTTGAGAGTTCGACCCACATCGGTGTCGCTGTCAGAGACGCTGTCGGTGCGGGTGAATGCAACGCTGTAATCGGGCATGTCGATGCCACGGGTTTGCTCCAGAAAATGCAGCAAAGTATCGGCCACCCAAGGCATGGTGCCTTCGCTCCAGTGGATTCCATAAGGCGGGTAAAGTGGCCAGTTAGCGGTGTCGGCGGCGGCAACAAAAACTTTATTTAAATCCAAATAATTAATTCCCAGCGTGTCGGCCCTGGCGGCAATGTACTCGTAATTGGTCATGGAGCGACCCTCCCGCAGATAACGATCGGGAATATATTGTGGCAAAGTACGCGCCTTGCTCGGTTCGAGGATAAAAATGAAATCGATGTTGTGTTCATCACGCAGATAGTCCTGCACAAATTTCAGCCGGTTGAGTTTTTCGATGAGATAGGCAGCACCCAGGAAATCGCCGCCCGTGTAGGCACGGATGTAATCATACTCATATAGCACATTGTCTTTGCCAACCACCACTCCTTCGGCGTTGGCTTTGTCATAAAGCGAAAAATCGATCTGGTTGTTGAGCCGGACGAAAAAATTGCGAAAGCCGATATGATCTTCGATGTACCTGTCGAAGTTGATTTGAAAAGTTCCTTCCATCCATTGGCTCCAGCCAAAAGCCGGGCGTGGTTGTAGCACAAAGTCGCCGCTGAGCGGTTGCAGCCTGAAAATTTTAGTAACATGCTGCACTAATGGCAGCATCAACAAAACCATCAAAAGCACAAAAAGTATTTGCTTCACCAGCGGCTTTTTGGACCGGTCAGTTTCGGGATATCTGCTATTTGGCAAAGATGATTTCAAAATGTTTTTAAAAATTAAAACCTAAAATAAATAAAAGGGTTGAACGACGAAGAGGTGATTGCAGCGATGCACACCATCAGGAAGAGCAGCGCAACAACCGTCATCAGCACCATCGGCAAATTTTTCTTTTGCCTGGTGAGCAGGTTCATCCAACTTTTTTCGACGTGGGGGAGTACCGCAATGAAAGCAAACAATGCTCCGACAATCATCATAAAGACAAACTCATTTTCGATGGTAATGGTTGAAGAGCCACCATCGAAGGCAAACATGCGACCGAGATAGGCAAAAGCATCTGCAAGCGATGCTGCGCGGAACAGTACCCAGCCGATGAGCGTTATAAAATAGGTGATTACGATGGCCGGCACTTTACCCACAGCTTTGAGCACACGCAACAGAAACATGCGGTCGGCCACCAAAAATAAACCGTGAAAGGCGCCCCACACCACAAAATTCCACGCGGCGCCGTGCCACAACCCGGAAATTAGGAACACTACCCAAAGGTTGAAATACATGCGCAGGGCAGACACGCGGCTGCCACCCAGCGGAATGTAGAGATAGTCGCGCATCCAGCGGCCCAGCGTGATGTGCCACCGCCGCCAAAATTCCGTGATGCTTTGCGAGATGTAGGGATTGTTGAAATTCTCGGGAAACTTAAACCCAATCATCCTCCCAATGCCGATGGCCATATCGGAATAACCAGAAAAGTCGTAGTAAATCTGGAAAGAATAAGCCACGACGCCAATCCAGGCCGTGGCTGTAGAAAGGTCAGCAGCAGACAAGGCAAAGATTGCATCTACCTGTTCGCCCAGCACATTTGCGATAAGCACTTTCTTTGCCAGCCCAACCACAAAACGGAAGAAACCCAGCAGACGGTCATCGACGCGTTCAAAAGCGCGCCGGTCTTCGATCTGATCGGCGATTTCGTGAAAACGAACAATAGGCCCTGCGATGAGCTGCGGGAACATCAGGATGTACATGGCGTAATCCCAGCTGCGCCGCAAAGGAGCATGTACGCCGCGATAAACATCCACCGAATAGGTGAGCTTTTGAAAAGTAAAAAATGAGATGCCGATGGGTAGCGCGATGGCAGCCCAACTCACCGGCTGCATGTTCAGCGCAGAAAGCAGGAAATTGAAATTATCGATGAGAAAATTGGCGTATTTAAAATAGGCCAACATGCCGATGTTGAGCACCACCGAGATGGCCAGCAAAATCCTCCGCGCCTTACGCAGCGTTGATTTGTGCATCCAATCCACCAGATAAAAATCGATTAGCAAACTGGCAAGCACTATAAAAATGAAATCGGGAGCGCCCCAGGCATAAAACACAATACTGGCCAGCAGCGTGAAGATGTTTTTGAACCGGACAGGCAGCACGTAATAAACCACCAAAAAGAGGGGCAGAAAATAAAGGATGAATAAGCTGCTGCTAAAGACCATCGATAAATTTTTAAGGCCGCAAAAGTAATGATAGTTCCTTAGCGGAAAACGGCTTTATCATCAGAGAAATTTGCTGGTGATTTGGAATTGAAATTTATGTGGGAATATTCCAAGGAAAATGTGCATTCGCCTTTTTACATAAATTATGTAACACAAATTCTGCAATAATCATTACACAAATTTTGTAACACAAAAAGTGTAATTTCTGATTGAATAAAGGCATTTTTAGTAAAGATGCCTAATTTGAGCGTCTCCAAGTTGATTCAAGCTTCAATTTTTGATCGAAATAAAAGGTTGAAAGGTTGCTGACCACAACCATCACTCCCACCGCTCCACTTCTCCCCCACCCAACTATTTTTCCTATCATTGCAATATTCTTTTTGAATGACTTGTTAATGAAACTGTAAACACAAAAGTCTGTTTCGAAAGGAGCAGCTATTAATACAAAACTTTTTATTAAAATATTCCTGTAAGGAATGACCAACAACCAACATAATACGCCCGCAGCAGCAGCAAGTGACAGCGATGCCGGCACCGAAAGCCGTGAGATGCTCGAAGTGTATGGCGCACGGGTGCACAACCTCAAAAATATCGATGTAAAAATCCCGCGACATAGTCTGGTGGTAATTACCGGGCTGAGTGGCAGCGGCAAATCATCGCTGGCGTTCGACACCATTTATGCCGAAGGACAGCGCCGCTACATGGAGACCTTCTCAGCCTACTCGCGCCAGTTTATCGGCAACATGGAGCGCCCCGATGTGGATAAAATCGACGGCCTGAGTCCGGTGATTTCCATCGAACAAAAAACCGTCAACAAAAACCCCCGCTCCACCGTGGGCACCATTACGGAAGTTTACGATTTCCTTCGCTTGCTTTTTGCGCGCATCGGCCAGGCATACTCCTACGCATCAGGCGAAAAGATGGTGCGCAACACCGAAAAACAAATCATCGACCTGATTACCCAAAACTACGACGACAAAGCCATCAACATCCTGGCGCCGCTGGTGCGGGCACGCAAAGGCCACTACCGCGAGCTTTTCGAACAGATACGGCGGCAGGGTTTCCTCAAAACACGCATCGACGGAGAAATACGAAATCTGGAATTTGGGATGAAGGTCGATCGCTACAAAACGCACGATATAGAGGTAGTTGTGGATCGACTGAAAGTAGACACCGACAGTGCCGAGCGGCTACAGCGCTCATTGCAACAGGCACTGAAAGCGGGCAAGGGTGTGCTGATGATCCATGATCCCGCCGACAACACCATCCGCCACTTTAGCCGCCTGCTCATGGATCCCGCCACAGGCATTTCGTACGACGAGCCGGAACCCAACACCTTTAGCTTCAACTCGCCCTATGGCGCCTGCAAAAACTGCAACGGCCTCGGCGCAATTTCAGAAATAGATTTTAAAAAAGTAATGCCCGACGAAAAAGTCAGCATCCGCAAAGGCGGACTGGTGCCGTTGGGCGAATATAAAAACAACTGGATTTTTAAACAGGTCGAAGCCATCGGCAACAAATACGATTTTACGCTCGAAACACCCATCGGAGAAATAAGCAAAGAAGGACTTTCCACACTGCTCTATGGTTCCAATGAAGTGATTCATGTGAAGAACGATTACCTGGGCGTCACCTCTTCGTATGCGCTCAACTTTGAAGGCATCATCAATTTTATCCAAAACCAGGACGACGAGAATGCTTCGCGGGCGATAAAAAAATGGGCCGGTAGTTTTATGAATCATATCACCTGCCCCGAATGCAACGGAACACGGCTACGCAAGGAGTCGCTTCACTATCTCGTAAATGATAAAAATATAGCGCAGCTTGCCGACATGGATCTGATTGCTTTGCTCGCCTGGATAGAACAGCTGCCGCAACAGCTCGACGAGCGCGATCTTACCATCGGTCGGGAGATCATCCGCGAAATAGCAACGCGCATTCGGTTTCTGCTCAATGTCGGCCTTGATTATCTAACGCTCAACCGGCCCTCGCGCAGTCTTTCGGGCGGCGAATCGCAGCGCATCAGGCTGGCCACACAAATCGGCTCGCAGCTCACAGGGGTACTCTACATCCTCGACGAGCCTAGCATCGGGCTGCACCAACGCGACAACGCACGACTGATTCATGCATTGAAAGAACTTCGCGACGTAGGCAACTCAGTGATTGTGGTGGAACACGACAAAGAGATGATCCTGGCTGCCGATCACATCGTGGATATCGGCCCCGGCGCCGGACGCAAGGGCGGCCATATCGTTGGCGAAGGCAGCCCCGCCCACATGCAGTTGTGCCACACCATCACCTGCGAATACCTTAACGGAACACGCAAAATAGCCATCCCAAAGCAGCGCCGGCCAGGCAATGGCAACTTTATCATTTTAAAAAATGCCAGCGGCAACAACCTAAAAGATGTCACGCTGAAGCTTCCGCTGGGCATGCTCGTTTGCGTCACCGGCGTTTCGGGCAGCGGCAAGTCCACACTCATAAACGAAACGCTCTACCCCATCCTGAGCAATCTATTTTATCGCAGTGAAAAAAAACCATTGCCCTATCACTCCGTCAAAGGGCTGGAGCATGTGGATAAGGTAATCGAGATCGATCAGTCACCAATTGGACGCACGCCGCGCAGCAATCCTGCTACTTACACCAAAGTCTTCGATGAAATCCGCAAGCTCTTCGGCTCGCTGCCTGAGTCGCAAATACGCGGCTACAAACCCGGACGATTTTCGTTTAACGTAAAAGGCGGTCGATGCGAAACATGCAGAGGCGCCGGCGTGCGGGTGATAGAGATGAACTTTCTGCCCGATGTACATGTGCTGTGTGAAGAATGCTACGGACGCCGCTACAACCGCGAAACACTGGAGATACGCTACAAAGGAAAATCCATCAACGATATTCTGAACATGACCATCAACCAGGCGGTGGAATTTTTCGAAAATATTCCTTCGATCATACAAAAGATAAGAACGCTCAAAGACGTAGGGCTGGGTTACATCACGCTGGGGCAGCAATCTACCACACTTTCGGGCGGTGAGGCGCAGCGCGTAAAGCTGGCTGCCGAACTTTCTAAACGCGACACCGGAAAAACACTTTATATTTTGGATGAGCCTACCACCGGTTTACATTTTGAAGATGTGAAAGTGCTGCTCGAAGTGCTCGACAAACTCACCAACAAAGGCAACACGGTGCTGATCATCGAACACAATATGGATGTGATAAAAGTTGCCGATTACATTATTGATCTTGGTCCGGAAGGAGGTTCTCGCGGTGGCGAGATCGTTGCGAAGGGTACACCCGAAGAAATTGCTGCACAAAAACAGGGTTTTACGGGCAGCTTCCTGAAACACGAACTCAACGGACACGAAGCTAAATAAAATTCCAAATCGCAAAAATCAACCGTCAGTAGCCGGTGTAAACAATGACAAACAAAATCCAAATAACAATACTCAAAACTCCAAACAAGCTGGTTATTATTTGTAAATATTTAGGCGTTAGCGTTTGCAACAAGTGTTTAAGCCTTTTCGCTACCAATGCCCCATCCCCAACCCTTCCCCGACATGGAGAAGGGAGCTCTCTTTCGTGGCATATTGGGAAAACCAAAACGGAGTGCTTCGTTTGACAAACTACCAAACAGCCCGGCAAAAGAGCTCCACTCTCAAAATAGAGAGGGGTCGGGGTGAAGTAAAAAAAGAAGCACTTCGCACCACAATCATTCAAATATTCTGCAATAGCTAAACAGCTTTTATTATTTTTGAGGATTGAAATTTACCACGATATTGCGCTACAGCGCTTAAATGAGGTTATGATTATTAAAAAATAAATATTTAAAAAAATGATACACGAAGAAGACGCTTTCCATGTTCCCAAACAATTTGAAGAGGCGGTAAAAAAAGCTTTTGCGCCCAAAAACTGGAACGAGACAAAAACCAACGATTCCTGGACAGTTTTTAAAGTGATGTCGGAGATGGTGAATGGCTTTGAAAAGCTGGCGCGGATCGGGCCATGCGTATCCATCTTTGGCTCGGCGCGCTGCAACGAAGCACATCCCGACTACCGGATGGCCGAAGAGATTGCCTATCTGCTCACCAAAAAAGGCTTTGGCATTATCAGCGGCGGAGGACCCGGCATTATGGAAGCTGCCAACAAAGGCGCCCACTTTGCCGGTGGCAAAAGCGTGGGGCTCAACATAGAGTTGCCGCACGAGCAGCGTTCCAACCCGTTTATCGATCCCGACAAGCTGCTCACGTTCGATCATTTCTACGTCCGCAAAGTGATGTTTATGAAATATTCGCAGGGCTACATCGTGCTGCCCGGCGGCTTTGGAACCCTCGACGAGATGTTTGAAGCCATTACGCTGATACAAACGCACAAGATGGTACGCTTTCCGATCGTGCTGGTCAAGAAATCTTATTGGCAGGGACTCATCGATTGGGTTGAAGAACAACTGCTGACCGAAGCGATGATTGCTCCGGGCGACATGCGCCTTTTCAGGTTGGTGGATACCGCCGAAGATGCCGTGGAACACATCGACAGATTCTATCAAAAATTCAAGATCAAGCCGAATTTTTAGAAGTTTTTGGGGAAGACAGCGTTTTTGTTGAAATTTACTACACCGGTAACAGCATAGCTTTCAACGGATAAAAAATTCGTTAGAAAATATTTTCTGAAATATTTTGCCAAGTTGAATAAAGATTATATTTTTGCCGCCCTAAAACAATGCGAAAGTAGCTCAGCTGGTAGAGCACGACCTTGCCAAGGTCGGGGTCGCGGGTTCGAATCCCGTCTTTCGCTCCAACCAAATCCCGATCCGGGTACAATCGGGTCGGGATTTTATCTTTTCATGCTGTAAGCAATGCAATGCCCGGGTGGTGGAATTGGTAGACACGTTGGACTTAAAATCCAATGAACATTGCGTTCGTACGGGTTCAATTCCCGTTCCGGGTACCAGAAGTTGATTCAAAGCCCTGATAGTTCAAACTGTCAGGGCTTTTGTTTTTTGGAGGTAATAAATCTTTGTTCCAATAAGATTTCTTTTGAATCCCATCAATTTCCCACCAACTCCTCCAACCGCGCTCCTAACTCCCGCCAGTTCTGATTCAGGTCGATGGATTCGATACGGATGCGGTGACCCGAAAAATTCACATCCAAGCGTTCGATGGCTTGCAAAACCGGGTACAGGAGCATCCCTTCGGCAGTGGCATTGCATTTATGTCTGGGATTGCCGGCTAAATGCATAATATAGGTGTTAAGCTGATAAAGATTTGCCGATGCAAATTTCTTAACCGATCCCGGGAATCTGCTCTTCATGGGTTCCTGATAAAATTTAGCATCGATCACCATTTTTCTTTCAGGGCTTTCAAGTGTGATATCAGTACGCATTTCCGGTAAAAATATAGAGCCTATCCCACCTTCATCAACATTCCAGTTTATTACCTCCCTTTTAACCCTCCAGTTTTTCAGGTGTCTTTTGTAATAGTTGAAAATAAATTTTTCAAACAATGTAGCCATCCGCTGGTGATCCCGCTCAAAATCCAGAAATTCATACTTCCCCTCATTTTCATTTAATGTAGTGTTGTTAAGTATAAATTTGCACACCTCAACCGGAAAGAAATAATGAAGTTGATGGCGCTGCAAGTTAACCGAATGCAGCAGACGGTCGGCTCCGGTTTCGATGAGTGTGATTTCGCCAAAACGCTGGTAAATCTTTTTCAGATTGTTTCGTGTTTTTTTCTCCAATTTATAGCCACTTGATCTGAGCAGACGGAAAATTGTAGCTTTTATTCCCTGATTGATTGGGATGTCTGCTTCAAATTCATCATAAGCGCAAACAGTTTTGGCGTGATCCCAAGCCAATGTTCGGTATGTTTTCCCCGGATCAAGACGCCCTTTCGCGCCGCAGATACTCTCAACCTTCAGCACATAATCTCTGGCTAATCCACGTTTGAAAATACCTTCTGAGGATTCGATTAGCATCCTGGCAAGCAACTCCCATAAACTATCGTAATCTGACTCGTCAACAAAGCGCTTTTGCCAAGTGGGAGGAATGTCCCAGGCATAAGCCAACATGAAAAAGATATTGGCAATCGGTATTCTTGTTTCTTTCACTTTCATTATGCTAACCCAAGGATTTCTTTTGCACTGGAAATTTTTCCTTCGTCATCAAACCAATACTCTTCCAGGAGTGGCAATATTTCATAGCTAAATATTTCATTGAGCCAAATCTGCGGATATTTGGGAAGTTCCTGCGTGACAAAATAACTATGTCCCATCAAAAATCCCGTGCCTAAAGCAAGGTCTTTACCAATCATTTCATTGATGTTTTTGGCTTTATGAATAAGCTCGTCAATAAAATCATTGTCAAACCCTGTATTTTTCAAGTTTTCTATGAAACATTGTTCAAAGTGCGGGGGCATGGTAATAAATGCAAACCTGCGCCTCAGTGCATAGTCAACAAGAGCAAGCGAACGATCGGCGGTATTCATGGTGCCAATGATGTGCAGATTTGCCGGAACCGAAAAGTTCTCACCCTCGCGAGCATAGGCCAGCCTAATGGTTTCATTCCTTTTGTCGGCCTCGATCAGCAGCATCAGCTCTCCAAAGATTTTCGAAAGGTTCCCCCGGTTGATCTCATCAATGATCATCACATAATCTCTTTCCGGATCACGGGATGCCTGTTTGGCAAATTCATAAAACACACCGTTTTTCAATTTCAGCTGACCATCATCAGGCCGGTATCCCTGGATAAAATCTTCATAAGCATACGACTGGTGAAACTGGATGGTGCGCAGGCGGTTATTATCTTTTTCACCCATTAAGCACCAGGCCAGCCTTTTGGCAAAATAGGTTTTACCTGTACCCGGAGGACCCTGCAGGATTAAATTCTTTTTACGCTTAAGCAAAGACAATGCTCGATCCAGCGTGTCCGGTGAAATAAAAACATCGGCCAGCAAATCTGTTTTAGTGTAGGGTTCAACTTCAGGTTTACCATGCGTGAGTTCAACAATTGCTTCATATTCCTCTTTGGTCAACTTGAACAGACTCCCCTGGTTATTGGTAAATACTTCCGCTTTTTGAAGGATTTCAACTTTTTTGAGTTCTTCCCATGTGGGCTGTTGCCGGGTAAACTCCACTAACTTTAGATCAAAAGCTTCCTCTCCTTCTTCATTTTCATACACCGATCGGATGACTTCCAACAATGCCTTAACCTTTTGTATCGGTGAGGTTTCGTACCCAATTACTTTATCGCCGGGTCTTACTTCCGTCATGTATTTATAAATCCGTCTTTTAACTCTTCTCTCGTTATGTGTAGTGAAATCGACCTCAGGATTTATTTCCAATTCGTCCAACGACCAAATTTTCGGATTGGCGTTAAGCCAGTAGTAGTTTGTTGATGTATTAACATTTGCTAATGAAGCCTCTTCTGACAGTTCAATTCCGATTAGCTTTTTCAACCGTTCAACATAATCCGGATATTTATTAATATCTGTAAGGGTTTTCACAACGATAGGGTCTCCTTCTTCGATCCACTGCCCTTTCTTAACCCATTCTATTTTCCGGCAACTTTTGTAATACTGTCGGTTATCATCAAAATAATAATCTGATTGAACTATGCCATAACCAATGTATTCAGTCCGACCTTTTTTAGCAATAACAATATCACCAGGTTTCATTAAATCCTTGAATTCCAAGTTTGCCGTGGCATCATTTTTCATAGATCCGTCTGTTTGATTAATATCACGGAGTTTGTCTGCGATTTCCTCTTTTGAATCATATTGGGATAAATCGCCCAGGTCATCCCACCCCAAAGCCATAATGCCAGCGTCATAAAACTCATCCCAGTATTTGGCATTTGGTCCGGGAGCATACAACCAGTATCTTTTGTCTTTCACCTCATAATCGCTTTCCGCTTCCGTAACCTGATCTGATGTATCCTGTGGGCTTTTCAGGTAATACATCATTCTGTAAAGTAAATTCTGGACGATTAGGTTTTTATCGTCCCAATTCAAATCAGGATGGATCTTTTTGTGAAGATCAAGCAGCTCCTTATCTTTTTGAACATAATTTTGGTTTAAATCTTCAGACAATTCCAGGTAATGAAAATATTTTTGTCCGGCTGGTTTTGTTTTGATACCAAGGAAGTTGCAATATTGTTGGTAAAATGAGCTTTTGTAGAGGTAATACTTTTCAGGAAACCTGAATGACAAATAAACCGACAATGTTCGCTCGTCCTGAGAATGCTGAAGATTTTCACGACCCATTTCAGATTTAAGCTCACTCAACAATTCATCAGACTGAGATATGAACTGATTCATTCGCTCTTCCAGATCAAGGCCTTCATCAAAAAGATTCAGAAACATTTCCTTTGCCCGGATGGGTTTGTTTTTGGCTATTATGGTGTAAAACCATCTCGAGTCGTGATAAACTAAATTCGTGTGCTTTCGAAATGCTTCGATCAGCATCTCCCCAAAATCTTCTACATCAAGATTCCAGTTTTTTCTGAAATTTTCAATCGCATCCCATTTGTAGTTTTCATCCTCGTTACCCGTTTCCCGCAGGTATTCTTTGTACTTTTCGATTAGCTCTTGCTTTTTATCCATAATCATTTCTTTATAATTCTCATTTCAATTTCTTCATCATTTAATTAATCACAAAATCACTCAGCCCATAGATGGTGCCGTCGGCGTTGCGTTCGGGCTGCCAGGTGCGGACGTAGATTTTGGGCTGCAGCGAATCGCTGAGATCAATCATCAGAAAAAGGTAACCTTTGTCGGCATAGTTGGTCGAATAATAATCCTGCTTGATCTGGATGCCATAAACCTTATCCTCGCCGTTGACTTTCTTCACAATGTTTTCTTCAAAATGAATGTTGACAAATTCATTGGAATTAAAAACCTGCATGAGCCGGCCAAGGTATTCGGCTTTGTTTTGTGTTATGTATTCCACTTTTCGGCGGCCTGCCCGGGCATACATGCCGTCGATAGGCTCGGCCATCTGCACTACATTGCCAACAATAATAAGGGCGTTGTCCGCAAAAATGGGCGCTATCAGATCCAGCCGCTTCAGGCAATAGGCCGTTTTATAATATTCCAAAAAAGAAATCAGGTGATACTTATCTTCGGTTGACCCGAACCGATCGCTGCGGCTTGCGATATCGGCGATGGCCTTATCGGAAATGGCAAAAGAGATGGCATCGATTTGCTGATCCGCGTTAAGCGTAAAAACTACCTGTTCGATGAAATCGCGATGGTTTTTAGGATAGGAAAACCGCATGGGTACTGAGCGCACAATTGTATTATCGTCAATCTGTATCAGCCGCAGGGTATCGGCAAAAGGCAGCACCTTCACCTGGCCGCTATTGATGAGCCGCTCGTACATCATCAGTCCGGAAGGCGTAAAAAGATGATTGGCTGCAGCATAATTTTTATCCTGGATGGCATCGATAACTTTCATCACCGTTTTGCGCACCTTGCGCGCCTCTTCTATTTCGTTGAGTTGCTCAAAGTCGATGCTTTTGGCCTCGAGCTTCACCAGCTTTTTCTTTTTACTATCATCCACAGGAATAGCAATCACAAACTCACTGCGATCGATGTACGGAATGGAGATATTGTTCAAAACCTGGTACACCTCCAGGTCGTATCTTGCTTTGGGCAGATAAGCGTATTCTACTCTAATCTTCAGACGGTCGAGCCGACAGGAGGCGGCATCTAAAAACTCGACAAGCCCCATACCGCTGCGCACGCTCATGGTGTTGCTGTAGTGGTTGCCACACCAATATTCAAAATCCAGATTATCCACCGGCTCCCCGTGATAAGTTATCAGCAGGTGCAGCGCCTTGTAATTTTCATCACAACGATCTTCCACCTGACGTATCTGAAAGTGCAGGTCGGTGAAGATATCGTTCATCTTGTCGGGCAACGCCGAGAGCAGCAGCAGGCTGTTTTTTTTGTCAAAATTGTAAGTAATCTTGTCGCGGTCTTTGTGGCTTTGCAGCAGTGCCAGCGCCCAGTAATAGTTTTTCAGTGCATCGCCCAGGCGCAAATCCTTCTCTGCCATGGCGCCGGCAGCAACATACGCTTCTATTTTTCGGCGGCGGCTTTCGAAAAGATTATTCAGATTGTCGAAGGAGATGTAGCGCATCACGCGGAAATAGTTGCCCCGCTCTTCGAGCACCATGCTCAGCGCCGACTCAAGCGAGACGTTGCTGTAAGTTTTTACCACCGATTCGGCAAACTCTTTCACACTGCCTTCCTGCTCGGTGAGTTTTCCCTGAAAATAGCTCTCCACCTGCACAGTAATCTGTGTGATAAGGTGGTCTAAAGCGCTGGCATCAGCCAGGCGGTGGGTGCTGCCTTCGCCAATACCCCATAGGTAGTTGCCCGAATTCTGTATCTCTCCTACAGAAACTTGTCCGAGAGCCGTTGCCATCTGCGACAGCATAATAATAGAAAAGAAGATTTTTCTGATCATAACAACGAAAGGTGAAAATGAGTGGGGTGTAAAAGTAATGAAAAACTGCTTCGCACCCGGTGGCAGGGCGATTTTTCAAAGAATTGCCAATCCCGTTCATTCGCGCAAAAGCGCAACGGCACTATTTATCCAGCCGAGTTTTTCCATGGCCCATGTGCCGATAAGTATTGCTTCGGCAGCGTTGTCGTTGGTGGGAGAAGTTTTTTGGTTACTAATTTTTTGAATGATGATGCCGGCATAGTGCAAAGCTTTTTCTTTGGCTTGCGAGCCCTTGCGTTGTTCGCGGGTGAGCAGCAGCGCATGGCGCCATTCTTCAGCCATGATGTGCAGCACTTCAATGTTGCGCTTTTCGAGATAGGCATCCCAGAGCTTGAGCAGCGGCCCGCCGCCTTCTATCACGATATAGGTGATATCTTCCTCCAGGCTAACGATCCATGGAATGGCTTTGCGCAAACGCGCCTTATTACCAAAGTTCTGCGACCGATGCCACAACAACCGCCCCTCGGAGCTAAACAATGCCAGCCCCGTTTTTACACCCAAATCGACAGATAAGAGAAATTCCAAATTTTGTTTTTGAATATTAATACCCACAAAGGAAACGACGGATTAAATGAATTTGCGAACAACAATCAAATATTAATAATGTAACCCCCTTGGGGTTTGCCTGCGCTTCTGTTTTCAAATCCCAATTTATTGTTCCACTATTTCAGACGCACGGCCGTGCGTCTCTACATCCCATCATCCCATCATCCCATCATTTCAGACGCACGGCCGTGCGTCTCTACTGGTTCACCCGTTTGGCGCGATGGAACGGCTTTTCGCGATCGAACAGAAAACGATAGGTTACGTGCGTTTTGGCAATGTTGGCGCCGATCTGTTCCACCACTTTCATCATCGACGGGTTGAAGTCGCCGATCCAGTTCATCTGAAGGTCTTTGTATTTAAAACCTGGTTGTGCTATAACTCTCTCAAACGATCTTATCAGGCCTGCCTCCAAACCTTTCCCATGATGCTGGGGTACAATGCCAAAGATACGGCCAATAACACGCGTACATGAACGGCGCAGCTTCAGGTGGTAAATCAGCTTTAGCTTGTTGATGAAATTAAATTTGCCGTTGAAGCGCCGTATGATTTGATATAAATCGGGTATCATGATAAAAAATGCCACCGGTTCCCCGCGATAGTAGGCATAGTGTACCAGCCGTGTATCCATGATCGGGCGCATCTTTTTGAGCAGCAGCTGCGCGTGGGCTTTGCTGATCTTTTTCACACCCGGAAACCGTGCCCAACCTTTGTTGAAGATGATCATAAAGTCTTCGGCAAACTTGTCGTTGTTTTTCCAGGTAATGGTTCGGAAGCTATAATCGGGGTTACGGTCGATTCGGTCAGCTTTTTCCTGCATTACCAAGTCAATACCTTCCGAACTGAGAGGGCGGCGGTAGGTGTATTGGTTGAAATAATTCTGAAAGCCATAACCTTCAAACAGCTTTTGGTAGTAGGCCGCATTGTAGGGCATGTTGTAGATAGGCTCTTCGAAGCCATCAATCAGGCAGCCCCAGAAGCTGTCGCGCTCGCCAAAGTTAGTGGGCCCATCCATGGCTTCCATGCCTTTGGTAGCAAGCCACTGGCGACAAGCATCGAAGAGCTTGTTGGCCGCGGGCTGGCTATCTATGCAATCGAAAAAGCCAAGCCCGCCGGTGGGCTGATCGTTGGTACGGGCAGTTTGTTCGTTATAAAACGCAGCCACACGCCCAACGGTTTTGCCTTTGTTGTCGCGCAGCAGCCATCGGCACGCATCGCCCTGGCGGAAGAGTTTATTTTTTTTCGGATCGAAAACTGCCTCCACATCCTCATCGAGCGGGCGGATGTAGTTGGTGTCGTTTTTATAAAGCCTTGCCGGATATAGCAGAAACTCACGGCGGCTGGCAGCATCAGTTACTTCGAGAAGTTGGTAAGTTGTTGTAGAGGTCATCAGCGATATTTAGTTGACAACGAAATTATTTGTTTTGTTCCACCACGTCGTAGTCGGCAGTTACTATCAGGTCGGCTGAAGGCTTGAGCGCGCTAACCTGCTCATGTTCGCGGCCGAGTATCTCCCAGCGCACCTCGTCCATCACTTCCTTGCCGCGCGAGTCGGTGGTATGTTTTTCTTTTGTTTGTAAATAAGTGAGATCGATAAAAACCCGCACGTCAATATCTTTGGCCTTGATTGCGTAAAGCCCGTCGAGGATTAACATATCGATGTTTTTAAAATCGGTGGTAAGCTGATCCACCTGCTCGGTAACCAAATCCACGCAAGGCATCTGCACCACTCCCCCGTTTTTAAAAGCTTGCAACACATCATCGATGGCATCCCATTGATATTCGTTATACCCCACCACTTTTTGAATTCCGTTTTTTATGCGCCACTCACGTCGCAAAAGAGGATCTGTGTTGTAAAAATTGTCGGTGTGAATGGGTTTTGCAAAAACATCCTCTTTGCGCAGCGCTCTGGCTATCACATGTGCGAGCTCCGTTTTGCCGGAGCCTGACTCGCCCGAAATTGCTACAACCATTTTTTCTTTGGGATGACTCCGGATGTAATCCAGGATTTTCATTCCGGCTGCGCGGTGTTTGTCATTAATCAAAAGTACGTCTCCAAGCATATTTTTCAGGTGTTAATGATGACTAATGCATCAGAATAAAATAATTCAGGCGAAATTATCAATTCCGCCTGAAACAACAATTAATAACTAGAAATTTGTTTAAAGATGAAACAAACTCTGGCCAAAGTCGATGTAAAAGTCGGCTTTGCTTTTGAGCGACTGAACCACCTCGTGTTCACGCTTCAATACCTCCAGGCGGTTTTTATCCAGGTCTTCTTTCTGGCTGTAACGCTGCGCTTCGGTGGTTTCGTCGTAGGTTAGCTCTATCATCACCTTCAGGGCGGCATCTTCTATCTTCAGCGAATAAAGCCCGTTGATCAGCAAAATGTCCACGCCTTCAAAATCGGTGATAAGTTCATCCACATAGCCGGTAATCAAATCCACACAAGGAAGCGATGAAGTGCGGCTGTGCTTAAAGTCGCCGATGTTTTGGTTCACTCTGTCCCAGTCGTATTCCTTGTAGCCGATGCTTTCGATGCCTTTTTCCAGTCGCCATTCGCGGCGTTCGAGCGGCGGGATTTTATAATAGTCATCCAGATCGAGGATTTTAGTGCGGATTTCATGCTTTTTGAGCAGCCGTCCAAGCACAATAGAAATTGTACTTTTCCCTGAGCCTACCTCACCCGAAATGGTGATTATCATCTTCTCAGCAGGACTTTCAGCCCGCAATTCCATTATTCTGTCGAGGATCAGACGGGCAGCATTTTCGTGGCGGGGAGTTATCGTAATAAGATCGTTGAGCATAATCAGTTTTGTTTTAATAAAAAAATAAGCTTCATTTTTCAACCCACAACAGACGCCAAATATTGCTTGTGTGAATTTACTCGAATGTTATTGTTAGGAACAAAAAACAAAATTTGGGTGGTTGAGATTTCACAATACTAGTTAATTCACCTTTTAGTTTTTCGCTTCTTATGCCCCATCCCCGACCCTTCCCCGACACGTGGAAGGGAGCTCTTTTTCGTGGTATTATGGAAAAAACCAGACGAAACGCTTCGTTTGAAAACCCCCATTCAGCTTCGCAGAAGTGCTCCCCTCTCAAATTGGAGAGGGGTCGGGGGTGAGGTAAAAAAATCAATAACTTTTGGTAATGGTTTCATCATTCAGCAACTCTATCTCCTGGCCGGCAACCATTATTCGCAGCTTTTCGTCGGCACCGGTTTTTTTGATGGTGATAAGGTGGGGAGTTATTGTAAAATAAAGCCGGTGATTTCGCCAGCGGATGTTGAAGCTGATGCTGCGCCAATGCTCCGGCAACTGTGGGTTTACTGCAGGAATTTCACCGCGCACATCCACCCCCGCATACGATTGCAGCGCGATAAGTACTGTGCCGGCCATCACTCCGGCATGGATACCTTCGCCGGTGGTACCGCCCTGAATATCCACATAGTCGCTGGCCAGCGCTTCGCTGTAAAGCTCCCAGCTTAGCTCATTGTCGCCAATCATGTTGGCAAGCTGCGCATGCACTACTCGTGAAAGTGTGCTGCCATGCGAAGTGCGTTTTAGATAGTAATGAAGGTTTTTGTTGAGGTAATCGTCGGAAAGATCATATCCCAATCGCTCCAGCACATGATCTACCTCAGCAGGCGGCAAAGCGTAGAAAGTCATCAATGTGTCGGCTTGCTTGGCTACTTTGTAATGATCAGCCGATTTGCCTTCAGCTTTCAGCAGCCGGTCGAGGCGATGGATGTTTTCGTATTTATTACGGTAATAATCCCAGTCGAGCTCTTCCAAATCAAAATACCCATCGTATTGCGAAATGATGTCATCTTTTATCACCAGATTAAGCCGATGTGTTATCTGTTTCCATTGGTTCGTTTCCTCTTCACTGAGGCCAATCTGGTTTTTAATTTTTGCGACAGCTTCTTCCCCCAGCATTTCAAGCATATCGGCGGCGCGCTCCAGCGTCCACGCAACCATTAGGTTGGTGTAAGCATTGTCTTTGAGGCCGCCTTCGGTAGCATCAGGATAGGACTCGTGAAACTCGTCGGGCCCCATCACATTTTTTATCGACAACCGCCCGCTGTTTTTATCTTCGTAGGTCATCGAAGCCCAAAACCGGCAAATCTCCAAAAACATCTCCGCGCCATAATCCTGCACAAAGCCCCTATCGCCGGTGATAAGCATGTACTGCCAAATATTGTAGGCGATGGCCAGCGAAACGTGTCGCTGCAAAGAACTGTAATCGTCGCCCCACTCGCCCGACACCGGGTTGAGATGGATCACCTGCGTCTCTTCGCGGCCATCGCTGCCGCTCTGCCACGGAAACATTGCGCCACGACGCCCATGCTGCTTAGCATAAGCACGCGCGGCATCTAACCGGCGATAACGATACATCAACATGGCGCGCGCAGCACCTTTAAAATGCAAAGCATAGAGCGGAAGGATAAATAGTTCATCCCAGAAAATATGCCCACGGTAGGCTTCACCGTGCAATCCACGCGCGGTGATGCCCGCATCAATGTTATTGTTGTGTGTTGAAAAGGAGACCATCAGATGATACAGATGCAACCGCAACAACTTTTGCGCAAAGCGATCGCCGGTGATTTTCATATCCAACTCATCCCATATTTTATCCCACGCAGTGCGGCTCTCCGCAAGCATTTCCTGAAAAGAACCTGTGAGCATCACGCTTACTTTGGCATGATGCAACGGTTTGTCGGTGTCGTCAGGTTTGGATGTATAAATGGCCACACTTTTTTCGACTTTTAATACCTGAAATTTTTCCAGCTTTACGCTAAATGATGACGCTACAGCGGAAGGTAGAATTTCGTTACTCATTTCAGGATCGAAAGGTTTGTTATCGACAGATGCTTTGAGGCGTGCTGCAAGCACAATGTCGATGGCCGATTGCGTGGTAGAAACCTGCAGCCAGCTAAGCTTACCTTCGGCACTGGCCTCGCCGGGCTGCAGATGCTGTTGGTTAAGGTCGCGGTAACGCGCTACGCCGTCATTTATCAAATCGCCATCGAGCAAAGATTTTAGTACGATGGTACCGCTATAGTTGATTGGCGACACGCTGTATTGCATAGAAGCATGATGCGGGTTGGCCATCGAAACCATGCGTTGCGACTGAATAAGCGTTTCGCGCCCCTGATCGTCGCGAATGGTAAGCACACGCGACAACTCGCCACTCCTGAAGTCGAGACACCGGTACATATCTGTAATTTCGGTGTTATTAATATCAAGCCATTCGCCGTCATCAATTTTAAAAGTAACGGGCAGCCAGTTGGGAGCATTTACAAAATCTTCATTTTCGATATCACGACCGCCCACTTTTGAGGTCAGCCGGTTGTAAAGTCCGGCGATGTATGTTCCCGGGTAATTTACTTCGCCGGCTTTGGCTTCTTCAGGAGCGCCACGTGTTCCGAAATATCCGTTGCCGATGGCCAGCAAAGCCTCACGTGAACGTTCGCGCTCTGCATCGTAATCAGTGTAAACAAGTTGCCAGTTATCCTCTTCCAAACCTTCGGCAAACCACTCTTTGATGCCCTGATAACCGATATCACCAATGTCGTCCACAACGATATCGGCACCATTTTGTCGCAACTCTTTGTGGTTTCCTTCGCGTGCTATTCCCAGCACCAGTCCGAAGTTTCCTTTGCGCCCGGCCTGCACACCCGAAACGGCATCTTCAATAATCACTGCTTCGTCGTAAGGCACACCAAGATTATCGGCAGCAACGGTAAAAATATCCGGCTCAGGTTTTCCATGCAGCCCCAGCTCTACCGACACTTCACCATCCACACGTGTCTGAAAGCGATCCAGCAATCCGGCAGCTTCGAGCACAGCTTTACAATTTTTGCTCGATGAAGCCACGCCTATTTTAATACCATCTTTCACAAGCTCATCGATGAGCGCCACCGTAGTGGGATAAACTTCAACACCATCGCGTGCCAGCACCTCATTAAAAACCTGATTTTTACGATTGCCCAGCCCACAGACCGTTTCCATCTCAGGCGTATCATCAGGAGTTCCGTAGGGAATCCCGATGCCCCGATGTTCCAAAAACGACTGCACGCCTTTGTAGCGCGGCTTGCCATCCACATATGGGAGGTAATCGCGCTCGTGATCGAATGGGCGAAAAGGCGTATTGGTTTTGGATGACCAATGCTGCAGAAATTCATCAAACATCTTTTTCCAGGCGGCACTGTGTACCAAAGCAGTTTGGGTGATTACACCATCCAGATCAAAAATGACAGCAGAGATAGTAGGTTGCTTCATATCGTTGAGAGTTTTTTTTAAATCAATAGCTTACTTAATAATGTCGGCAAAAATACAATTTATGATGCAGACTGAGAGCGGCTTCCAAAACCATAGGCAACAAAAAGGCCGTCCCACAAAGTGAAACGGCCGTTTTTTTATCTTAAAAAAGAAAAATCCTAACCAAGTGCAAAGCGGTAAAATTTGGTTACAACCAAATCTTTATCGGTTTTTTGCAGATAGTCGCGAACAGACATTTTGCCGTCTTTGATAAAATCCTGGTTGAGCAGTGTGTTTTCTTTGAAGAATTTCACCAAACGACCTTGCGAAATTTTCTCAAGCATGGCTTCGGGTTTACCTTCCTGGCGTGCCAGCTCTTTGCCTACTTCGAGTTCTCTTTCGATCATCTCTTGCGACACAAAATCTTTGTCGATGGCCACCGGATTCATGGCAGCAATTTGCATGGCTACATCATGTCCGGCTTCGGCAGCGCCAGTTACGTTTTTGCTAAAACCAACCAGTGTTCCAATCTTATTTCCCAAATGGTTGTAGGCAGATACGGTGGCAGCATTGATGGCGGCGTAGGTATCATATTCCATTTTTTCGCCGGTTTTGCCAATCATATCGTTGAGTTTCTGCTCTACAGTAGTGTCGCCTATTTTGAGTGCCAACGTGTCCTGCAGCGTTTCTGCTTTGTGTTTCAATGCTGCTTCGGCGATACTTTTTACAAAACCAACAAATTCTTCGCTCTTGCCCACGAAGTCGGTCTCGCAGTTTACCATCACCATCACGCCAAAGTCGTTGGCGCTGTTGGTAAGAGCTACAACGTAACCTTCGGTGGCATCTTTGTCGGCGCGCTTGGCGGATACTTTGGCTCCTTTTTTACGTAAGTAATCTATAGCTTTTTCGAAATCACCGTTGGTTTCCTGAAGAGCTTTTTTGCAGTCCATCATTCCGGCACCGGTTTGTCTGCGCAATTTTGCAACGTCAGCAGCTGTTATGTTTGCCATTTTCAATGTTTTTTATAAGTTATTTTATTCGTTTTCTAATTTAAAAAAAGAGATTCAGAACACTTTCCTCCTCTCTTTTATAATTCTTGATCAGCTCAAAAGCCAAATTATTTTTTGCGGATGGCTGTTCCTTTGCGAACACGTCTTTCGCCGTCGTCGTCGCCACCTTCTTCTCTTCTTCCTTCAGATTTGATGCGTGGACGCTTTGTAGCCTCTTTACTTTTGGGAGTTTTTTCTTCGTCCAGTTCCTCGTCTAGCTCTTCTTTGGTGCGGGTTTTAATTTTACGTGCCTCTTCTCTTTCGAGCTCCTCTTCTTTGGCGCGCTTATCTTTATCCTCTTTGCGTTCCATCATACCTTCTTCGATGGCCTGGACCATAATTTCAATAATCAACGAAATCGACTTGGATGCATCGTCGTTGGCGGGAATTGGGAAATCAACTTTCTTGGGGTCGGAGTTGGTATCGACGATAGCAAAAGTTGGGATGTTGAGTTTGCGGGCTTCGGCGATGGCAATATGCTCTTTAAGGATATCTACCACGAAAATTGCCGAGGGCAGGCGATTCAGGTCGGAAATGGAACCAAGTTGTTTCTCAAGTTTGGCACGTTCACGGCCAATCTGCAGGCGCTCGCGCTTGGAGATATTGGTGAAGCTGTTTTCTTCCATCATTTTATCGATGGTAGCCATTTTGCGCACCGCTTTGCGGATGGTTGCAAAGTTGGTGAGCATACCGCCGGCCCAGCGTTCGGTAACGTAAGGCATGCCTACGCGCTTCACTTTTTCGGCAACAATTTCTTTCGCTTGTTTTTTTGTGGCAACAAACAGAATTTTCTTTCCCGAACGGGTTATCTGTTTTACGGCCGAGGCTGCCTCTTCTATTTTAGCAGCAGTTTTGTATAGGTCGATGATGTGGATTCCGTTGCGCTCCATAAAGATATAAGGAGCCATGTTGGGATTCCATTTGCGCTTGAGGTGTCCGAAATGAACACCGGCGTCGAGCAATTCTTCAAAATTTGTTCTTGGCATTTACTTGTTGGTTTATGTTTACATTCCTAATTATTAAAGCAACCGGCAAGTAGCCCGGCCATAGCCGGAGTCTTACTGGTTTGGATACTAAACACCTTAATATCCTGATTCTATCGTTTGGAGAACTGGAATTTCTTACGAGCACCTGGCTGACCCGGCTTTTTACGCTCCACCATACGGGGGTCGCGACGCAGCAGCCCATTAACTTTGAGCACCGAACGATGCTCGGGCTCCAGCTGAATGATGGCACGTGCCACACCCATACGGAAAGCTTCTACCTGACCTTTGAAGCCACCACCATCGATATGTGCATCGATATCATATTTTCCTACGTTGTTGGTAAGTTCCAGTGCCTGACGAGCTACATACTGTAGCGTTGGCAATGGGAAATACTCTTCGAGGCTGCGTTTGTTAATTTTGATATTACCGTTGCCGGGTCTGAGGTAAACGCGTGCAACAGCAGTTTTTCTTCTGCCTAAAGCATTGATTACATCCATCGGTTATTTGATTTCATTAAGTTTAACTTCTCTTGGTTTTTGGGCTTCTTGTTTGTGCTCGGGGCCTGCATAAACAAACATATTGCGAAACAGCTCCCTGCCCAGGCGATTCTTAGGCAACATACCACGTACAGCATTTTCCACCACAGCTGTTGGCTTCTTGACCATGAGCTTGCGTGCGGAGATGCGACGCTGTCCACCAGGATATCCTGAGTGACTGATGTATTCTTTGTCGTCCATTTTGTTGCCTGTCAAACGAATTTTCTCAGCATTGATGATTACCACATTGTCGCCGCAATCGGCATGTGGTGTGAAGAGGGGCTTGTGTTTCCCACGAAGTATCATCGCTGTGGCAGAGGCCAGCCTGCCCAAAATCTGATCTTCGGCATCAATGATAACCCACCCTTTGTTGGCGGTTTCCTTGCTGGCGCTTACTGTTTTATAACTTAAGGTATCCATTTATTAATCAGTTAATTCAATATCTATCTACACCTTCCCAAATTTGGGGCTGCAAAAGTAGAATTATTTTTTTTGATAAACAAAATATTATTACAAATATCTTTTTACAAAGGTATTACAGCTCCTTTTTGAGGTCAACCAGAAAAGAGCGAATCTTTTTGAGAGAGTCGACTACGGCGGCTTGGTCGATCACATCCTCCTTGTTTTGATTGAGCTTATTGCGCGCACCTTGCAAAGTAAAACCACGCTCCTTCACCAGGTGAAAAATAATCTTGAGGTTCTCAACATCTGCGGGTCGGAAGAGCCGATTTCCTTTAGCATTCTTTTTGGGTTTAAGGATATCAAACTCTTTCTCCCAAAAACGAATCATCGAAGTGCTCACTCCCAGCATGTCGGCAACCTCGCCGATAGAATAAAACATTTTCTCGCTTGGAAGCATCAGCGGCTATATTATATATGGTGTTGTGAAATGATCTGCCAGCGCAAATTTAGTCGAGCGTTTGCGAAGGAAGCTGCGAGCGCTCGAGCATCAATTCATATTCTTCGGGTGTGATGTCGGAGAAGAAATAGTTGATCGGATCAATGGGTCTATTGTTTTTATGTACCTCGTAATGAAGATGCGGCGCAGTAGATTTTCCGGTATTGCCCACTTTGGCAATTACCTGCCCACGTTTTATCTGTTGGCCTCTTTTCACGAGTATCTTGCTGCAGTGGGCATAAAAAGTATGATAGCCAAAACCATGATCGATTTTCACGTTGTTTCCATATCCCCTTTTGGAAACGTTTATCTCAACCACAACGCCATCGCCGGTAGCATAAATATCAGTTCCTAATGGAGCTGAAAAGTCGACGCCCTCGTGATGCTTCATTACTTTATAAAATGGGTCCATCCGATAACCAAAAAATGACGATAAACGCCTCAGGTCTTTATTACTCATGGGCTGGATGGCCGGCATCGAGGAGAGGAATTTCGCTTTGTTTTTCGACATCTCAAAAACCTCATCAAACGATTTGCTTTGCACCACCAGCTGGCTGGTTATCTTGTCGAGTTTTTCGCTCGTTGTAATCAGGATATTGCTGTTTTGATAGCCTTCGAGTTTTGCATAACGATTAGCACCACCAAAGCCTGCCTGGCGCACGGCGCTGGGAATAGGCTCCGATTCGAAGATGACGCGGTAGATGTTATCGTCGCGATCCTGCAGATCGTTCATCACAGCTACCACATGCTCCATACGGTCGTCGAGCACCTCGTACTGAAACTTCATTTGCGCAAGCTCGCGCCTTAAAATCTTTTCTTTTGGAGAATCAAAAAAGCTGTAGGCAAAAAAAAGCACGAGAGTAGAAAAAACTACTACCCCGGCAAGAAAAAGTATAAATCGTCCCAATTGCTTTTTTATCGGACGCTTGACACGTTCATACGTCAGCGTCAGATGATTGAAGAAATATTTTTCTTTACCCATAGAATATTAGACAGGTTTCTTATAACTTTAAGCGGACAAAATTAATCATTTTAACTAATTTTGCAAGCTTTGAAAAAAATCCAAACAATGATTTATCAACAACTTAAATAATTTATTGTTAATTAATTAACTCTATTTTTCGCGTAAGTTTCAACAATTATTTTGCTACACAGCGAAAAACTTAACCACGTTATTTTATTATGAAATCTGCTGACGTAAGAAGAACTTTTTTAGAATTTTTTGCTCAAAAACAACATAAGATTGTACCCTCTGCACCGATGGTCGTCAAGAATGATCCCACCCTGATGTTCACAAATGCAGGCATGAACCAGTTTAAAGATATTTTCCTGGGCAATGCTCCTGTAAAATATGCCCGTATTGCCGACTCACAAAAGTGCCTGCGGGTATCTGGTAAGCACAACGACCTGGACGAAGTTGGCCACGACACGTATCATCACACCATGTTCGAGATGCTGGGAAACTGGTCGTTTGGCGATTATTTCAAAAAAGAAGCCATTGTCTGGAGCTGGGAATTGCTAACAGAAGTTTATGGTCTCAAACCCGAAAACTTGTATGTGACCATTTTTGGTGGCGACCCAAAGGAAGGCCTGGAAGTGGACGAAGAAGCGCTGGAGCATTGGAAAGCCATCGTGCCGGAAGATCGCATTTTGCATGGCTCCAGGAAAGATAACTTTTGGGAAATGGGCGATACAGGCCCATGCGGCCCCTGTTCGGAGATTCATGTGGATCTGCGCAGCGCCGAAGAAAAATCTAAAACTCCCGGACAACAGCTCGTCAACAACGACCATCCGCAGGTGATAGAAATCTGGAATCTTGTATTCATCCAGTACAACCGCAAAGCCGATGGGAAGCTGGAACCTTTGCCTGCCAAACACGTCGACACCGGAATGGGTTTTGAGCGCCTCACCATGGCGTTGCAGGGCAAACAGTCCAACTACGACACCGACATATTTCAGCCCATCATACAGAAAATTGCATCGTTTGCAAATGTTGCCTACGGCCATGCAACCGCTACTGACATAGCCATGCGCGTAATCGCCGACCATCTGCGCGCTGTAGCTTTTGCCATCGCCGACGGGCAACTGCCGGCAAACAACAAAGCCGGTTATGTTATCCGGCGCATCCTGCGTCGTGCCGTTCGTTATGGTTTTACGTTTTTGGATTTTAAAGAACCTTTTATTTATAAACTGGTGCCGGTGTTGGTAAAAGAGATGGGTGATTTTTTCCAGGAGATCGCTGCGCAACAGACACTGATCGAGCGCGTAATTAACGAAGAAGAACAAACCTTTCTGCGGACGCTGGCTCTTGGCATCAAACGCTTCGAGCAATACATCGAAAGTCATCCGCAGGCACGCGAAATAGAAGGTGCTTTTACTTTTGAGTTATTCGACACCTACGGATTCCCGGTAGACCTTACCCAACTCATGGCACGCGAAAAAGGACTAACTGTGGATATTGCAGGATTCAATCGCGGTCTGGAAGAACAAAAAAGCCGCTCGCGCCATGCTGCCGAAAAAGATACCGACGACTGGGTGGAAATTCGCCAGGGAAGCGACGCCACACGTTTTGTGGGCTACACGCATCTACAAGCCGATGTTGAGATTTTGAAATTTAGAAAAATTAAAACAAAAAAAGAAACCTACTACCAAATCGTGCTTAACCAAACGCCGTTTTATGCTGAGTCGGGCGGACAAGTTGGCGATCACGGGAGATTATTCAACGACGAAGAGAAAATTGTAATAAAAGACACACAGAAAGAAAACGATCTGATCATTCACCTAACTGACCGCCTGCCTAAGGATTTGCACGCTGCTTTTACGGCAGAGGTGGATGCCGCCAAACGCCTGGCTACCGTGAACAACCACAGCGCCACCCACCTGATGCATGCCGCACTCAAGCGCGTACTCGGAACACATGTAGAACAACGCGGATCGCTGGTGGACGAAAACCGCCTGCGTTTTGACTTTTCGCATTTTGTCCGCATGAGCCACGAAGAGATTCGCAAAGTGGAGCAAATCGTCAACACCAAAATCCGGGAGAACATCCCAATTGAAGAACAGCAAAATGTGCCCATCGACGAAGCAAAAGCCATGGGAGCCGCTGCCCTGTTTGGTGAAAAATATGGCGAACAGGTGCGCGTGATCACTTTCGACCCACAATATAGCATCGAGCTGTGCGGTGGTACACATGCCGCCGCCACCGGACAGATCGGAATGTTTAAGATCGTGAGCGAATCGGCCATAGCTGCCGGAGTACGCCGCATCGAAGCTATCACCGGAAACAAAGTGGAGGAATTGCTTTATCAGCAGGAAGATACTCTTTGCCAGTTGCGCGATGTCTTGAAAAACAACACCGAACCCATCAAAGCTGTGACAACGCTCATAGATGAAAAATACATGCTTGAAAAAGAGCTCGAGACAATGAAAAATGAGAAGGTTGATAGCCTGAAGCAAACACTGAAAGAGCACGCCGAAAAAATTGGAGAGGTAAACTTTATTGCTTACAAGCTGGATGGCGACATGCAGACAGCCAAAAATCTTGCTTTCCGCATGAACGATGTGATGGAAAATTTGGTGATGGTGATCGGCAATACCACCGGCGACAAAGCCAACCTCACGGTAATCGTTTCTGAAAACCTGACTGCCAACGGCGCAATCAACGCCGGACAAATAATCCGCGAGATAGCCAAAGAGATACAGGGTGGTGGCGGCGGACAACCGCACTTTGCAACTGCCGGTGGCAAAAACCCTGCAGGAATCGACAATGCGCTGCAAAAAGCACGGGAGATGATCAAGGGATAAGCACTTCCTGGATTGCGGATATTCGCAAGGGAAGCCCGTACAAATATTATTTAAAACTTTGCATGGTGGTAATCTTTTGGCCGGTAGTGGTCATCATATCCCGCATAAGATGGGCGGTAAGGCAGGAATGGATGGGTAAAATTCCAATAAAATCTCCTATCGAAATCTGGTTGATATATTCGGGAGTGGTGCGAATGATGCCGTGCTCCTGCGAAAGTGCTTTTGCATAGCTATCTTCCCACGGGTTGCTCCAGCCATTGCCGGTAAGGCTTACAATTTTACCATAAATGGGGATACCGTCAGCATTATTTATTGATTCTTTGCTCAGGTGAATAGCGCCACCATAGATGACTATTTCACAGCGCTGCTTGTGGATGGCTACCACCGGACACGCCAGTGCCACGGCAATGTCGCTGTAATCACAAGCGCCGATCTGCTGCTGCATCACATCATAAAACACAAAGTTTCCCGGGCGTATCTCATCCACACCTGCAAAATCATTCACAAGACTCATCGAAGGTGTATCACCAAACGAAATAAGCACTTTTTCGGCCTGGCTGGTTATTGCCTGACGTAGTATATCCAGCGCTTCCACGCTGCGGCGATGAATATCGATAACCTGCTGCGGATGGCTCGTATGGTAAGTATGGCCATTATGAACTACAAATCCGCGAAAGCGCAAGTAAGGCTGCTTATCGATGACATCGATAAGTTGCTGCACCATTGGGTGATCTTCTACCGGAACACCGGTGCGATGATAGCCTGCATCGATCTTGAGATAAACACCAATGGTACTTATGGATGTGGATGCCAAAGTGCGGATGGCTTCGATGTTTTCGACCACCACGCTAAGCTGGATTTCGGCAGCCAATCTTGTGATGTCTTCTATCTCCGCAAGATTGAGCGGAAAGGCTATTAGGATATCGTTCCAGCCATGGCTTGCAAAATAGTTCGCCATGCTTACCGACGATACGGTGATTTTGTTGGTGCCGCCCTCGGCAAACCATTGCGCGATAGCTGCCGACTGGTGGGTCTTGAAATGAGGCCGGTAAATTACTTTTTGTGCCACTGCCTTTTGTTGCATGCGCCGGATGTTGTTGCGGCACTTTTCTGCGTCAAGCAGCAGGGTGGGCTTGATCAGTTTTTGTAACAAGATGCTATGGTTTTTCCTCTTTTCGTTTAGGTAAAATGGAATGTTTTATAAATCTTCGTTTTCCTGCACAACAATTCAGCAAGAGCTGATCCCACCTATTGCAACATCTCCTTTATGATCTCAGAAATGATGCGATTGTCGGCTTTGCCTACTAACTGCTTGCTGGCGGCGCCCATTACTTTGCCCATGTCTTTGATGCTTTGCGCTCCGGTTTCGTCGACGATCTTTTTGACGACGGCACGTATTTCATCTTCACCCATCTGCTGCGGCAAAAACTTTTCGATGATGGCCGCCTGAAAGAGTTCTTCTTCGGCCAGGTCGGCACGGTTTTGTTCTTTATAAATTCCCGCCGACTCCTTGCGCTGCTTCACCAGACGCTGCAAAAGCTGCAGCTCGACGGTTTCGGGAATTTCGCCCGACGACATATCTTTGCCGGTTTTGGCTATCAACAGTGCGGCTTTGATGGCACGCAGCGCCTCAAGCTTTTGCTTGTCTTTGGCAAGCATCGCCCGTTTGATCTCATCATTGATTTTTTCAGCTAATTTCATTTTTCAACAGGTTTTTAATACGCATACAAAAAAGTTTGGTGCAGGATTTCGGCTGCCAGCAACTCACGTTCAATCTGGCTTGTTGTGGATAAACGGAATGTCGTTCTCACGCAAAGCACCATCATCATTATCGTTGTCGGCACTAAGCACATAACGGGCTACATTAGGCTCCGACGAAGACATCACCGGCTTGAGCTGAATGTTTTTGCGCACGTAGGCGGGCACTTTATCGGTATCTTCTTCCGGCTGTGCAGCCTTTTTGCCGGAGAAAAAGCTAAAGCCTTTCAGTTTCTGTACACGCTCCTCTACCCTTTTCTGCATCATCTCATGCGAAGGCATATCGGCGGCATGCTCCATATCAGCAGGGAAAGCTCCCACCGTATGTTTTATGCGTAAACTTCCATTTGCGGAGTTGGCGATATTAGCAGGGTCTTCGACTTGCTTTTGCAACGGCCGATGCTGTTGGCCAAAAAGTGTGTGCTGTTTCGGCTGCTCAGCGGGAACACTTTTGGGAGTTATCGGCAGAGTGCCCGTCGAAGATGATTTTTCGGCTTCAATCGGTTTTTCTTTTTTTATAAGCTTAATTTCAGTTACAGGTTCTTCCTCCGGTTCTTCCACTCCGGCAGTCACCGGAGTTTCGTTCTCGGTAGTTTTGTTTTGGTCGCCTGGATGCGTATCGTCGAGCGTAAAGATCTTTTTCTTGCGCCCATGGTTAAGGGTAGATCTATCGATGTCGTCGGGTGCCTGAAAACCTGTGGCAATGAGAGTAATGCTGATCTTATCGCCCAGCTCTTCCTCGTAGCCGTTGCCCCAGATCACCTCGGCACTCTGGCCAGCTTCTTCCTGAATATAATCGGTGATTTCGGTAACTTCGTCAAAAGTGATTTCTTCTTTTCCTGATGAGATATAGAGCAGGATGTTAGAGGCGCCCTGAATTTTGTTGTCGTTGAGCAACGGAGAAGAAAGTGCTTCACGCACAGCCATTCCGGCGCGGTCTTCGCCTTCGGCAGTAGCCGATCCCATGATGGCGGTACCACTATCTTTCATCACTGTTTTTACATCTTCAAAATCCACATTGATGTAACCGGTGACGGTAATAATTTCGGCGATGCCTTTGGCGGCAATGGCGAGGATATCGTCGGCTTTGCCAAAAGCTTCCGACAGCTTGAGGTTACCATGGATTTCGCGTAACTTCTCGTTGCTGATGATGAGCAATGTATCGACGTGTTGTTTAAGCTCTTCGATACCTTTTTCGGCTTGCAGACGGCGTTTACGCCCTTCAAACGCAAAAGGAATGGTAACGATTCCAACTGTGAGGATGTCCATCTCTCGCGCCAGCTTGGCAATAACGGGTGCTGCTCCGGTGCCGGTGCCGCCGCCCATGCCGGCAGTTATAAAAAGCATCTTGGTGTGATTCTCGAGGAACTCGCGGATATCGTCGAGGGTTTTTTCGGCAGCAGCTTTCCCAACCTCCGGAACAGCACCTGCGCCCAAACCTTTATCACCAAGTTGTATCTTGTTGGGCACAGCACTTAGTTCCATGCTTTGTGCATCGGTGTTGCAAATAATAAAGTCTACTCCTTTTATTCCCTGCCGGTACATGTGCGTTACAGCATTACTCCCGCCGCCGCCTACGCCCAGCACTTTGATGATTGATGCACGCTGTTTTGGGGCATCAAATGTTAACATTTCGTCCATAGTTTCTAGGTGTTTATGTTTGTTTTCTTAATTTCTATTCCGAATCACTTTCAAAAAATTCCTGAATCTTTTTCAGGAAGTTGCCCTGCCGCCGCGGTTTTGCTTCGGCATCTTTAGATTTTTTTTCCTTATTAGTACCCACCAAAGCATTTTCTTCGCGACGTATTTTCATCTCCACACGTTCGAGGCCTCCAATCACCAACCCAATACTGGTAGCATACATGGGACTGCTCATTTCTTCGGGAGTGTTGTTGGTAAGGTGCTCGTTGGGATATCCAATGCGGGTATCCATGCCCGTCATAAATTCGGTGAGTTGTGCCACATGCCGCAGCAGCGCGCCACCACCGGTAAGTACGATGCCGGCGATGAGCTTTTTATCATATCCCGAATTTTTTATCTCAAAATAGATGTGCTCGATAAGCTCTTCCATGCGCGCCTGGATAATGCTGGCAAGATTTTTCAGGCTGATCTCTTTTGGAGGACGTCCACGTAGACCAGGGATAGCCACGATTTCTTCGTCTTTGTTTTCGTTGGCCAACGCTGACCCAAATTTTACCTTGAGCTCTTCGGCATGCTTACGAATGATGCTGCAACCTTCTTTAACATCTTCGGTAAGAGCGTCGCCGCCAAGCGGAATAACGGCAGTGTGTCGGATGATGCTGTCCTGGAAAATCGCAATATCGGTAGTGCCGCCACCAATATCGACCAAAACCACTCCGGCTTCTTTTTCTTCTTCACTCAGCACTGCCGCGGCCGAAGCAATGGGCTCGATGAGCAACTCGACCACTTCAAGGCCTGCTTTTTTCACACATTTATAAATGTTTTTTGCCGCAGTAGTTTGTCCGATGATAATGTGAAAGTTGGCCTCCAGCGAATTTCCCAACATGCCGATAGGATGGCGGATTCCCTGCTCATTGTCGATAATATATTCCTGCGGTATTACGTCGATGATCTCTTCGCCGGGACTCATGTTCAGGTTGAACATACTGTTGAGCAGCGTATCGATGTCGTCCTGACTGATTTCTACTTCGTTGTTTTTGCGAATGAGGCTGCCACGGTGCTGCAGGCTCTTGATGTGCTGGCCTGCAATGCCCACGTTGACGTATTTGATCTCCGCATTCGATTTCTGCTCGGCATCTTCCACGGCTTTGCGTATCGACTGCACGGTGTTTTCGATGTTGGAAACCACACCGCGTTTTACGCCAATCGATTCGGTTTTGCCATAGCCAATCACTTCAATTTTTCCGTGTTCACCACGACGGCCAGCGATGGCTGCTATCTTGGTGGTTCCGATGTCGAGTCCTACGATGATATTGTTAGATTCCATAGTTTTATTTTTTACAAAAAACCTGATTGGAGTATTTCAAATTTACCACACTGTAACCGTCGGTCATTTCATCCTGACCAGCCCGGTAGAAGGCAAGCAGCTTTCTGAACTTGTGTGGCAAATCGCTTACATCACCAATCAAAATAATATGCGATCCGTCGGCGGGAACCAATTCTATCTCGCCGTCGGTATCGAAAAATATTTGTACGATTTGCTTGCTCAGGACAGGATGCGAAGCCAACTGGGTGCAAAGATAATGCAGACACTCCATCGGCGAAAGCGATGATGCCCCCTGTTTATCAACATTGTATTGTGCATAACGTGCGCCGCTGTGATAGCTTTCGCTGATAGCACCACTAGCCACGTGCAATCGCGGCACATAATCGTTGCCCAGTGGAAGCAGACTTCCAAGCCGGCTAAGATAAAATCCCTCGCCCGCCTGATTGACAACCCGAACCAGCGGCTCCTCCCGTTCTGCCTTGATGCGGATGCTGCCGGTAATAGACTTCACGACGTCGGCATTGCTCAGATAAGCATTGTGGCGAAGGATGGTTTCGAGCGTGTCGGTGTTGATGCTATCGAGCAACTGCCCCTCCAGCACACCGAAATGGCTGACGATGATCTGGCGGATGTCCTGCTCGTCAATAAACCCAGCGGTGCAGTTATCCAAAAGAAGAATCTCCACCTGGTTGCACTTTACATTGCGATAGTCGGCCAGCGCAAAACCCAACAACACCAGCAAGCCACCAGTGAGCACCATCCACAAAATGATATCAAGTATTTTTTTCATGATGATGAAGGTTTTTGATATTTCTTTTCGAGCATATTCCTTATCGGTGCCACCAGTTTATCTATGTCGCCGGCACCAATGGTGAGCAGCAGTTCCGGCTCCAGGCCATTCAGATATTCAAGCAATGTTTCTTTGTGCACCAGCGCTTTGCGCGGATGGTCGATCAACTGATAGATGGTGTTAGCACTCACATTTTCTATCGGCTTTTCACGGGCAGGATAGATATCGAGCAGCAATATTTCGTCGAGCTCCTGCAGACTGCTTGCAAATTCTCCGGCAAAGTCGCGTGTACGCGAAAAAAGATGCGGCTGAAAGATGCCGGTAATCTTACGGTTGCCATAAATAGATTTGATAGAACGTATCAGCGCGCGTATTTCGTTGGGATGATGCGCATAGTCGTCGATGTAGATTACCTCGGGGCTGCTGAATTGTTTATCGAAACGCCTGACAACACCTTTAAAACCGGCCAGCCCGCTGCGCAATTCATCTTCGGTAATGCCGGATTGCAAAGCAATGAAAGAGGCCGCCACAGCATTTTCGATATTAATAATACCGGTGGGCTCCATCTGAAGTTTTTTTATCACGCCTTCGGGTGTCACCAGATCGAAAACCATGAAATCGCTGCTAAACCAGATGTTGGTAGCATACGCATCGGCGCTGCTATCCGTCAAAGCGTAACTAAATATTCTCTTTTCTTTCAAAAGATTCCGGTTTATCGCCGCATCCTTTTTTACCAACAATATCCCATCGTTGTCAGTCTGGCCGGCAAAGGCATTGAAAGATGCAATAAGATTTTCGATCTGACCGTAAACATCAAGATGGTCGGCGTCGGTAGAAGTAATGACGGCCATGTGCGGATGCAGGCTCAAAAAGGAACGATCGAACTCATCGGCTTCGGTAACGAAAAAGGGAGATTTTGTTGAAAAGAAAAAGTTGGTATCGTAGCCTTTGGCAATTCCTCCAAGCAACGCAGTGCAACCAATGGCCGACTGCCGCAACAAGTGCGCTATCATGGTAGAAATGGTGGTTTTGCCATGCGTTCCGGCTACAGCTATAGTTTTGTAATGGATGCTGACATTCCCCAACAGTTGCGCCCGTTTTACAATTTTAAAATTATGATTTTGGAAATATTTAAGCATCCGGTTTTCGCTGCTGATAGCGGGAGTGGTAACCACGAGGGTGGTGGCAGCATTTGTAAATTCCTCCGGAATCAATGCAACATCGTCATCAAAAACTACCGAAACACCTTCTTTTGCGAGCCTGGAAGTAAGCACAGAGTGTGCGCGGTCGTAGCCGGAAACAAGCTTGCTTTGAAGCATCATGTACCGGGCCAGCGCCGACATTCCTATGCCACCAATGCCCAAAAACCAGATATTTTGATAATCCTTAAACATCTCTTTTCTTCTGTACTAATTTTAATATCTCATCGGCAATTCTGCCAGACGAATCTTCCACAGCATTCTTCTTAATATTTACCGACAAGGTGTGTTGCCGTTCCTTGTCACTGATCAGCTCCGCAGCAATTTTGCCCAGTTCAGCCACCGCCTTAGCATCCGGCAGATGAATGGCGGCATTTCGTTGCTCCAGCGAAACAGCATTTTTTGTCTGATGATCCTCAGCCGCCGAAGGCAACGGGATGAGAATACACGGCTTGGCCACAGCGCTCAATTCGGAGATGGCAATGGCGCCGGCACGCGATATCACCACATTGGCAGCAGCATAAGCCAGCTCCATGCGATTGATAAAAGCATGCACTTTAAAATATCCTCTCTCTTTTTCCGTAAGCTGCTCATCGATCATTTGCTGCGCCCACGTTGCCTGAAGCTGACCCGTTTGCCAAATCATCTGCACATTGTGACTTGCCAAAGTTTTTAGATTTTCAGCCACAGCTATATTAATCGAGCGTGCTCCCTGGCTACCACCCACCACCAATATTGTATCTTTTTTTGCGTCAAGCGCAAAAAACTCCAACGCTTCGTTGCGTCTACCTTCAATCTGAATCACTTTGCTGCGAATCGGGTTGCCGGTGAGGATAATCTTTTCGGCTGGGAAATACTTTTCCATGCCGGGATAAGCCACACAAATTTTAGCAGCCTTTTTTGCCAGCAGTCGGTTGGTGACACCTGGCAACGAATTTTGTTCCTGCAGCACTGTGGGAATTCCTTTTCGTGCAGCCATTTTAAGCGTCGGGCCGCTTGCATAGCCACCCACTCCTACCACCACATCCGGCCGAAAGCGACGGATAATTGCGGCAGCCTTGATCAGGCTCGACACGAGCTTGAACGGAAACATCAGGTTGCGCCACGAGAGGCTTCGCTGAAAACCACTGATCCACAATCCTTCAATCGGATATCCGGCTTCGGGCACCTTCTGCATCTCCATACGGCCGCGGGCGCCAACAAAAAGCAGCTCCACTCCCGGCACTTTCAGCCTGAGCGCATCGGCAATGGCAATGGCCGGAAAAATGTGTCCGCCTGTGCCACCACCAGAAATCAATATTTTAGGTTGCTGCAGCATAAGCTATGTTTTTATTTTTAATTTCTTCTGCAACTTTGGCCTGCTCTGCCGAACGGCTCACGCTCAGGATCATTCCTATTCCGATACACGAAAACCAATAGGAAGTTCCACCCATCGAGATAAAAGGCAACGTCTGTCCGGTGACGGGAAGCAGATCAACCGCCACGCTCATATTTACCAAGGCCTGAAACACCATCATAAAACTGATGCCGATGACCAGGTAGCTACCAAACTTCATCTGGCACAGCCGCGCTATTTTTATCGATCGAAACAAAATGATGATAAACATAAGCAGAATAATCGCTCCACCCAGCAAACCGTATTCTTCGATGATGATGGCATAAACGTAATCGGAGTAGGCGTGCGGAAGGTAATTGCGCTGGGTACTCTGTCCGGGCGCCAGCCTTACCAGTCCGCCTTTAGCAATGGCCGTTTTGCTTTGCACCACCTGATATTCCTCTGCATTATCACTAAAATGATTTTCAAAACGATTCGCCCAGGTATCAGCCCGCGGCATCAGTCCAGGCTCGACGATCGCCACTGCCATCATCAGCGCAACCGCTGCAAGCACGAATCCTGAAAGTATCGCCAGATGCTTGATGCGAACCCTGCCGATAAAGAGCAATCCCAGACTGCCTGCAAACATCAGCACGGCGGTAGAAAGATTCATCGGGAAAATCAGCGCACACATGATAATCACCGGGATGATAGCATAAAGAAAGCTCCTTCCGTTTTCGATCACATTTTGTTTTTTGGCCAGAAAACGCGCCAGATACATGATCAACGCAAGCTTGGCCAGGTCGGAGGTTTGAAAAGTTATTTCGCCGATAAGCGGCAAATGAAAAAGCAAATAGCGGCGTGCACCATTTATAACAGGCCCCCACATCAACGTGGCAATGAGCAGCGGGATGGAAATGTAAAATAAGATCAGCCCCGAATAAGAGAAATACTGGTATTTGCTGCGATGCACCAGGAACATAAAAAACAGTCCGAGGAGCACCGTGATGAGCTGCTTCACCAGATAATACTCCGTATTGCCATTGCGCTGCAGCCAGGCCAGCGATCCGGTACTGCTGTAAATAGCCAACAACGACACCACCGATAGCATGATCGCCAGCACCCATATTACTTTGTCGCCCTGTATGTATTTACTCAGCATTGTTTTTTCTGTGTTTTTATAATTCTGTTATCGTTCTAAATTATTTTAAAGCATTTAAAAAAATGAGATGTCTTAATTTTTAAAGATTCACAACTGCCTTCATGAATTGGTTTCCACGGTCTTCGTAATTATCGAACAAATCGAAACTTGCACATCCTGGCGAAAGCACCACAGTGTCGCCTTTTTCTCCAAGCCTGTAGGCCATCTGCACGGCTTGTTCCATATTTATGGTTTCTAAGATGGTAGCACAATGCGGCGTCATGCACTCAATAATGTTTTGGTTATTAATACCCAAACAGATAATGGCTTTCACCTTTTCCTTTACTATCGGAATCAAAGCCTCGTAGTCGTTGCCATTGTCGCGCCCACCGGCAATCCAGATAACAGGAGTGTTTTCGTTTTCGAGGGCGTACCACGAGGAGTTAACGTTGGTGGCTTTGCTGTCGTTGATAAAACGGATGCCGCGGATGATGGCCACCATTTCGAGGCGGTGCCCGGTGCCCTGAAAGTCGCTCAGGCTCTCTTTGATGTTCTCCTTGCGCACTTCTCCCCATCGCGCCATCGCAGCCGCTGCCGTGGAATGATAAACCGTTTTCCGGCCGCTAAGTGATAATTCCTGAAGGGTCATTACCATTTTATTTGCTTTTTATAGTTTATAAAAGTTGTTGTCATGGAGTTTTTTATCTGATTTTAAGTGTGATTACTGTAAATACCGCCAGCATAATGCCGACGATGAAAAAGCGCAAAACGATCTTCGGCTCGGAATATCCGAGCACCTGATAATGATGGTGCAGCGGCGACATTCGGAAGATGCGTCGTCCGGCACCATATTTTCGTTTTGAAAATTTGAAATAACTCACCTGCATCACTACCGAAAGACTCTCGGCCAGGAAGATGCCGCACAAAATGGGGATGAGCAACTCTTTGCGCAGCATGATTGCAAACACGGCGATGATGCCGCCCAGCGCTAGCGAACCGGTGTCGCCCATAAAAACCTGCGCCGGATAAGAGTTGTACCACAAAAACCCGATACATGCGCCCACAAAAGCGCTGATAAAAATCACCAGCTCGCCCGTGTCGGGGATGTACATAATGTTGAGGTAATTTGCAAAAAAGATGTTGCCCGAAACGTAGGCAAAAACGGCCAGCGTTGCACCGATGATAGCCGATGTACCTGTGGCCAACCCATCCATGCCGTCGGTGAGGTTGGCGCCGTTGGATACTGCTGTGATGATGAGAATCACCGCCGGGATAAAGATCAGAAAAGTCCATTTGCTAAAACCTTCGCCCAGCCAGGTGAGAAAAATCGAATAATCAAATTCATTGTTCTTGAAAAACGGAATGGTAGTCTTGGTGCTTTTGGTGACCTCCCGGCTAAAGAGCATAGGCGTGGCATTGATCTCATCAAACCGATCAGGCATGCTTTCGATAAAGGAAGTTTCTGTCACTTTTTCGCGGATAACGATATTGGGATTGAAATACATCATCAATCCGATGAAAATGCCAAGCATCACCTGTCCGAGAATTTTGAAACGTCCCGCCAGCCCTTTTTTGTCTTTTTTAAAAACTTTGATATAGTCATCAATAAATCCAAACATGCCCAGCCACACGGTGGTGACGAGGATCATAATGATGTAAATATTATCGAGCTTGGCAAAGAGCAACGTGGGCACCAGAATAGCTGTCAGGATGATAAGCCCGCCCATGGTAGGTGTCCCCTGTTTTTCCATCTGCCCGTCGAGCCCCAGGTCGCGGATACTTTCGCCTACCTGCTTTTTCTTTAGAAAATTGATCAGCTGTTTACCGAAAACCAGCGAAATCACCAGCGAAGTAATCACTGCAGCTCCAGCCCTAAAAGAGATGTACTCGAACATTCCGGCGCCCGGAAAATCAAAAACCTGATGCAGATATTTAAAAAGATAGTAAAGCATGCTGTATTTTCGGCTACAGCCGAATGATATTATTTAATGATTTCGTTTTCGCTGTTTAAAAATTCGCTCAACACCTCCCGGTCGTCGAAGTGGTGGCGCTGGCCTTTTATTTCCTGATAAGTTTCGTGGCCTTTTCCGGCCACCAGAATGATGTCGCCTTTTACGGCAATCATGCAGGCAGTTTTGATGGCTTCGCGACGGTCGGCAATTTTCACCGTTTTGCGCTGGTCGGCTGCCGCTACTCCGGCTTCCATTTCGTTGATGATTTCCAGCGGGTCTTCGTCGCGCGGGTTGTCGCTGGTAAGTATTACGCGGTCGCTCATGCGGCTCACCACCTGCGCCATCAGCGGGCGTTTGGTGCGGTCGCGGTTTCCGCCGGCGCCCACTACTGTTATCAGATGCTCGCCGCCCTGACGTGTGTCGTGGATGGTTTGCAATACATTGCTCAAAGCGTCGGGTGTGTGCGCATAATCCACAATGCCCACAACTCCCGAAGCCGACGGCACCACCTGAAAACGTCCTTCGGCGGCGCGAAGCTCGCTGAGAATTACCAGCACCTCTTCTTCCGGCTGACCGTCGAGCATGGCGGCGCCGTATGTGCCCAGCAGATTGTAAGCGTTAAAGGCGCCCGTAAGCCGTGTGTAAATGTCGTGTTGTCCGATGCGCAAAAAGAGACCCTCGAAAAGATTCTCCAGGATTTTTCCTTTATAATCCGAAGGCCTTTTAAGGCTGTAGGTAGCTTTGTGCGCACGGGTATTTTGCAGCATCACCGCGCCGTTGCGGTCGTCGCTGTTTACCAAAGCAAAAGCGGCTTCCGGCAACTGGTCGAACAATTTCTTTTTAGCTTTCAGATAATTATCGAAAGTGAGATGATAATCGAGATGATCGTGGGTGATGTTGGTAAAAACAAGCCCGTGAATGTATAATCCGGCGGTGCGATGCTGCTCGGCGGCGTGTGAGCTGATCTCCATAAAACAATATTCACAGCCGGCGTCGGCCATCCGGCGCAGGTTGTCGTTGATCTGCAGAGCGTCGGCAGTGGTGTGTGTAGAAGCCAGCTGCTGGCTGCCGATGCGGTTTTCGATGGTAGAAAGCAAGCCGCAGACAAAGCCCAGTTTGCTGTAAAGCTGATGCAAAAGGAAAACCGTGGTAGTTTTGCCGTTGGTTCCGGTAACACCGATAATTTGCAAATCATTCGACGGATGATCATAAAATGCCGCCGCCACCTGTCCGAGCGCTTCCGCGGAATTATCCACCAAAATAAAGGTGGCGCTTTCGCGCAAATGTTCGGGCACTTGCTGGCATATCACAGCTACAGCTCCCTGGCTGATGGCTTTTTCGATATATTGATGCCCATCGGTGCGGGTACCCGCCACAGCTACAAACAAACATCCGGCTTCGATCCTGCGCGAATCGAACGTCACAGAATTTATATTGACATCGTTGTTGCCGATGATCTGGCGAATGGTAAGGCCGGGGATAAGTTGCTGCAACGTTTTCATATCTCCAGATTTAAATAGATGTGATCGCCTTTGCGAAAAACGTAGCCAGGATCCAGCGACTGGCGTTTCACCAGCCCGCGCCCTTTTAATTTTACCACCAACCCGATATTTTCGAGCATGAAAATGGCATCGCCAACACTCAGCCCTCTGACGTCAGGAATCTGATCAACCTTTATTTGTTGGCCAAATTCTTCCATCTTAAGATGTCCCAGCATCAGCTCTTCGTTGGCACCAGCCAAAAAAGGAAGCAGCTTGTCGCCGCTGGTATCTGTAGCCGTTTCGGTGATGTTTTCGAGGTAGGCGTTATAATCGGCCGGATGGATGTCGAGATCGAGCGAATAGACGATGTCGGCAATTTCTTTAAAAACCGGAGCCGCCACCTGCGAAGCGTAATAGCCGCCTTCTTTAGGACGATAAATCATTACGATACACGAATATTTGGGATTGTCGGCCGGGAAATATCCCACAAAAGAAGCGTTGTATTTTGCAATGTAGCGCCCGTTTTCGTTCACTTTGGAGGTACCGGTTTTGCCGGCAATTTTATACACTGCATTTCTGACGTTGCGCCCTGTGCCATTTTCTACAACACCTTCGAGATATTTGCGCGCAGTGGCGATGGTTTTGTCCGAGCATATCTTCTTTTTTATGATTTCGGTTTCAAAAGTCTTAGTGATAATTCCGGCCTCGCTCACACTTTTCACCAGTCGCGGACGCACCATCACACCATTATTCGCCACAGCATTATAAAAAGTAAGCATCTGCAGCGGTGTCACGGTGATTTCGTAGCCAATCGACATCCACGGTAGTGTAACCTTGGACCAATAAGGATTGTCGGGATTTTTAATACCGGGCGACGGCTCGCCGGATATATTGATACCAGTGGATTCCATAGGGAAAATCTTCTGGAGTCCATTAAAAAAATCCCATTCGTGGCCGATGTAGGTATCGTAAATGATTTTGGAAACGCCAGCATTGGAAGAATGCACCAGACACTCCTCGGGCGTAAGCCATCCGCTCTCCTTAATCCGGTGAGAGTCGCGCATGGTTCGGTTATGAAAAACGATGTTTCCGTTGCCGATGTTAACCGAGTCGATACGTGCGAGGGCACCATCTTCCATGGCAACCATAAACGAAGCAAGTTTAAAAGTGGAGCCGGGTTCGATGGCTTCACCCACAGCCAGGTTGTACTTCTCGGTATAATCGCCCGTAACTGTATCGTAGCTGAGGTTGGCAATGGCTTTTATCTCACCGGTCTGTACCTCCATCAGCACCACCGTTCCTTTCTCGGCGTCGTGCAGGCGGAGCTGCTTCATCAGCGCCGACTCAGCCACATCCTGCAGGTGCGTGTTGATGGTGGTAATAATATCTTTACCATCGATTGGCTCGATATTAAGTTCGTTGTAAACAGGTTTCCAGGCGCTGTTGGCCATGCGCTGTTTGAGCTGACAGCCCGACTGCCCCTGCAGATAGTCGTTGAAGGCCCCCTCCAGCCCAACCATCAGTGAATCCTTGCCGTTAACGAGCGTATAACCAACGGTGCGTTTGGCCAGAATCCCAAAAGGATATTCGCGGCGTGTGGTGCGCTCGGCGATGAGTCCACCGCTGTACTTTCCTCGATTTAAAATGGGCATGCGCCGGATTTTTGCAAGCTGGTCATAGGTCACGTTTTTCTGAATTGCCAGATAGCGGTTTCCTGCTTTGCGGCCATTTATGAGCCATTGTTTGTATCCCCAATGTGTTTTGTCGCCAAACATATTTGCCAGATGCGAGGCAAGATAGCCCACGCTGTCGTTGAATAATTTATCGGGGATAAGATCGGAAGCGGCATCCATCCTAATCTCAAAAATAGGCACCGAGGTGGCCAGCAAGCTGCCGTCGGTGGCATAAATATTTCCGCGCATCGATTCCGAGTCAAAAAACCGATAGTCCATTTTGTGCGCGTTGGCTTTTAGTTCACCACCCTCAACAAACTGAACCTTGAGCGCCCTGCACATGATTAACAAACCCGCCAACAGCATCAGGATGAACACAAAATAAGTGCGCCCCATGCTTTGTTTGCCGGGGCCACACTGTTTTTGTTCTGATATGTTTTTCTGTTGGTTCATTTATTCAATCATTGTCATGGTTTTATAAATATCTTCTCCGGCGGCTCCACCAGCGGCCTTATGCCCATGGGAGCAAGTTTCTCGGCCAGATACGAAGAGCGATTTTTTTCGTAAAGCTTTGTCTTCATGTGGTGATAATTAAAACTCAGCTCCTTATTGACGTTGGTAACCTTTGAAATCTTGCGGATTTTCTTCTCCGCCATGTGGTAGTTGCCGATGTAAATCAACATAAGCGCTGCAATGAAAATGGCGAATACCAAGTGTCTGAAGATGTCTTTCCTGTTGAGAAACGAACCATCGAGCAGCGCATGCAAAAACTTGAGAAAGCTGAAGCGCCCGAAACGACGCTTACCGCGCAATCGACCACGTGCTTTGGTATCTTTTATTTTATTTACCGGAGGTGTCATGATCTGGGTTTTTAATTTTGGAAGCAATACGCAGACGGGCACTCCGAGAGCGGCTGTTTTGCTGCTGCTCAGCAATCGAAGGCATGATTGGCTTGCGGCTTACCGCCTCGAAGGGAGCCGAAGGATTACCATAAAAATCTTTTTCTATCTGGCCTTCAAAATTACCGGCGCGGATAAAATTCTTCACCAGGCGGTCTTCGAGCGAATGGTAACTGATGACCACCAGCCGGCCTTCGGGACGAAGTACCTGCGCCGACTGCTCAAGCAAAGCTTTGAGAGCGTCCAGCTCGCCGTTGATCTCGATACGCAGAGCCTGCATAAGACGGGCGTAGAATTTATTCTCTTTCCCGCGCTGCGCCAGATGCTTCGTAGCCTCCTGCACCTGTCCGAAGGTGGTAAGCTTTTGTTGTTCGCGCTTTTGCACCAACACCCTGCTGATGGCACCTGCATTCGGAAGCTCACCGTAATTCCTGAAAAGTGCCGTCAGCTGATCCTCTTCGTAATCATTCAAAACTTCGCGTGCCGAAAGCTGTTGGTTGCGGTTCATGCGCATGTCGAGCGTTTCCTGCGAACGGATCGAGAACCCGCGATCGACTTGGTCAAACTGATGCGAGCTTACTCCCAGATCGGCAAAAATGCCGTCAACCGGCAATGCCTTGTGGTACTGCAGGAAGTTTTTGAGAAATTTAAAATTATGATGTATCAAAACAAGCCGCTCATCATCAATGCGGTTGGGCAACGCATCGGCATCCTGATCAAAAGCTATCAGGCGTCCGCCCTGCAACCGGTCAAGAATGGCACGCGCATGACCGCCACCGCCGTAGGTAACATCCACGTAAGTGCCACCCTGCCGGATGTTGAGTCCGCTGACGCTCTCTTCCAGAAGTACCGGCTGATGATACATATTCATTAGCTTTGATCGTTTTGGTTGCCCATGACCTCTTCGGCCAAATCCTCGAAATTGAAATCGTCAGTATCTACTGCCGTTTCGTAAGCTTCGGTATCCCAAATCTCCAGGATGTTGATCTGTCCGTTGAGAGTAATATTTTTTGTGATGTTCGCATAGGTTATCAACTCGTTGGGCAGATTGATGCGCCCCATGTTATCCATATCTACCCAGCGCACGCCGGCCAAAAACCTGCGGATGAACTCTGCATTTTTCTTTACAAACCGGTTGAGCTTGTTGATCTCTTCAAGTTTCTTATCCCACTCAGGCTTGGGCCAAAGCTCCAAACAACGCGCAAAGACGCTGCGTTTCACATAGAAACCACCGTCGCTACCCGCCAACAGGTCGCCCTTGAGCTTGCCCGGGAGCAGCACCCTGCCTTTATTGTCGAGTTTACATTCGTATGTGCCTGTGAGGGACATTTTTCTTTATTTTTAAAAAATCAAATTTAGATAAGTTTTACCACTTACTTCTACCTTGTTAATAACTTTTCCCACTTTCTACCACCCAAAATTTCATCTACAAACGCTGCAAGCTTCGCCCGTAGTATGATTGAAGATTTTTCTTAAAAATATTTAATTCGTAAATAAAGTGGAGAAACTGAAGAAAATGGAAAAGGTAAAGACGCGATGCATCGCGTCTCAAACATCACATCGCGTTTTTGGCTAATGAATTGAAAAACAAAAACCTTATCCCTAACTTCTTAGACCTTAGCAGAAAACCGTCTTTTAACACCCAAGCCTATTACCTTATTAATAATAAAAGAAAGCAAAAACGCACAACCAAAATCACATGCAGCAGCCCCGGAAAGACACTTGCTAATTTTTTTTAAAACTAATCTGATTGAATATCCTTAATTTTGTCGTTTCTTAGTAAATGCACATGCAGGAAGAAAAGACGGAAATACATATTACACCAGATTTCCTCGATCTGGAGAAGATAATTGGCGGCAAAAGCCCACATCTGCTGAAGATAATGCCACGGTTTTTGATCTCGTATCTTAAGCGGGTAATCCATCAGACGGAGCTTAACAAAGATATCTGGGAAAACCGAAATGATTTTGGTGTGGATTTCGCCACCAACATTCTGGCCTCTTTCGGCGCTATCGTAACTTCTACCGGACTGAGCAATCTGCCAGGCGAGGGGCGACAACTGCTGGTGAGCAATCATCCGCTGGGCGGCCTCGACGGTATGGCGCTGATGAGCGAGACGGGCAAAGCACGGCGCGACATCCTTTTCCCCGTCAACGATCTGCTGCTCTACCTGCCCAACCTGCGCGAACTATTTATCCCGGTGAACAAACACGGCAGCAACGCCGAAAACATCCGCATCTTCAACGAGGCCTTTGCCTCCGACAACCTCATCCTCTATTTTCCCGCCGGACTGGTATCACGCAAAAACAAAGGGATTATCAAAGATTTGGAGTGGAAAAAGACTTTTCTGACGAGGGCACAAAAATTCAATCGCGACATCATACCGACCCACATCTCCGGAAAAAACACCAACTTCTTTTATAATCTGGCTAAATGGCGCAAACGTTTAAAAATAAAAGCTAACATAGAAATGTTGTATCTGGTGGATGAGATGTACAAACAAAAAGACCAGACGGTACACATCACCTTTGGACAACCGGTACCCATCGGTTTTTTTGACAAACAACACACTGCTGCACAATGGGCGCAGTTGTTGCGGGAATATGTGTATGCACTGGGCGCCGGCACGAGGAAAAATTTTATAGAGTGGCATAAAAACAATCAAACAAAACAAGCATAAGAAAATGGAAGAATTGATCCCAAAAATCGATAGGGCATTGTTGAAAAAAGAGCTGACCAGAGACAAGTTTGTGAAAGAAACAAATTTTGGGAAAAACGAGGTATATATTATCGACGAACAATCGGCACCTAATGTGCTGCGCGAGATAGGTCGTCTGCGGGAGGTATCTTTCAGAGCGGCCGGCGGTGGCACCGGCAAAAGCCTTGACCTGGATCGCTACGACATTGGCGAACATGCTTTCAAACAGCTTTTGGTGTGGAATCCGGCCGACGAAGACATCGTGGGCGGATACCGCTTTGTGCATTGCAAAGAGCTGCCCATCGACGAACAGGGACAGGTGCAGACGCCAACATCAAAACTTTTCCGCTACTCCAAAAAGTTTATCCGCGAATATATACCCGTAACCATCGAACTGGGACGCTCCTTTGTGCAGCCCGAATATCAGCCGGCGCGCAACATGCGCAAGGGCATCTACTCGCTCGACAACCTTTGGGACGGGCTGGGTGCAGTGGCTACAAAAAATACTGATGTCGAATATTTCTTTGGAAAAATCACCATGTACGCCCACAGCGATCTGCTGGCACGCGAAGCAATCGTTTATTTTCTTAAGAAATATTTCCCCGACCCCGACAAGCTGGTAGTTCCGCACGATCCAGTAGAGCTGAAGACGCCGGAGGAAGTGTTTGAGAAAATTTTTACCGGTAAAAGCTACGAAGAAAATTTTAAGCTTTTGCAGCAATATGTGCGCAGCCACAACGAAAATATCCCGCCGCTGGTGAACGCTTACATGAATCTCTCATCGACGATGCGTTTTTTTGGCACAGCCGTCAACCATGGCTTTGGCGAAGTGGAGGAGTCAGGCATTATTTTAAAAATCGGCGACATCTACAGCGAAAAGAAAGACCGCCACATACATGGGATTTTGAAATAAACAATAAAAAGAACCCGACGATGGAGATAAAAGAATCAAAGTTTGTGATGAGCAACACCGATCACCGGCTGTGTCCGCCACCGATGCTGCCGGAGTTTGCTTTTATCGGCCGCAGCAACGTGGGCAAGTCGTCGCTGATAAATATGCTGACAAAGCGTAAGAACCTAGCGCGCATCTCGGTGCAGCCGGGCAAAACGCAGCTCATCAACCATTTCCTGATCGACGACCGCTGGTACCTGGTGGATCTGCCGGGATATGGCTACGCCAAAGTTTCAAAAAAAAGCCGCGCCCAGTGGCAACGCATGATCGACGGCTACCTAATGAGCCGCATCAACCTGATGTGTACTTTCATCCTGCTGGACCTGCGCATCGAACCCCAGGCCAACGACCAGGAGATGATAGATAAATTTGGTGCCAACCAATTACCTTTTGCCCTCGTATTTACAAAAGCCGACAAGCTCAAGCCTGCCGAAGTAACCACCAACTTTGAGCTATACAGGCAGTCGCTGCTCGAGCGCTGGGAGGAGCTGCCGCCGATGTTTATCACCAGCGCCGAAAAAGCCACCGGCCGCGACGAGGTGCTTGCTTTTATTGGTGAAACCCGGCAATTCTTCGATGCCGAAGCTATTGCACGAACTTTGGGAAACCGGTAAACACATGATTAGCGGACTCTCGATTTCATCTAACATCCTGAAGTTCTTTTTTATTTTAAAATGAACACTACAGAAATTGTACTTTTGTGGAATGAAGACATTATTGATTGATATTGAAGGTGCCGATAATTTGCAGGCTTTTTTACAAGTTGTCAAAAAACTAAACTTCGTAAAATCGGTGAAGCTGGTCAATCCTGATAAGCAAGAACCGAATGCTTCATCGGCTAATGAACCCCAAAAGGAATATTTCTGGACAAATCCATCCCGACCTGCCTCAGAAAATGAAATTGATCTTTTGATTGATACAATGGAAGGCTCTGAGGGAGAGTATTCCACGGATGAAGTCAGGCAAAACATGAAACAATGGGCGGCCGAAAAGTCAAAATAACGTGGAAGCCGGAAGCACTTGAAGCCCTGCAAAATATCTACGATTACATTTGGGATCGTTCCCCACAAAACGCCGAAAATTTTATTGAACTTTTGATAGGTTTTGGAGATGGCCTTGGTGATTTTCCACAGAAATATGTTAAATGCCGCCACCAGAAATTCAGCGCAAGAAATTACAGATGCGCGGTTTTTAAAAAGAATTGGATTTTTCTATTCAAGACTACACCTACCGAATTGATAATTCATAATATCATCCATGCAAAAGCGATTCCCTGATTTTAAGTCAATCAGTCACCCAGTGAATTCGGCTTGAGCAACGTGATAGTTTTCAAAATACCGACCAACAGCTTGGGCAATTCACCGGGTGATTTTCAGGATGCACTCGCTGAGGATGTAGTCAGGGTTTCACTTTGAGTGAAGCCCTGACTATCAAGATTCTTAACCAACACCATAAAAATAGTCGCCCGGTGAATCCCGCTAAAGCATCGTGCTAAAAGTTCAAAATACCGACCAACAGCTTGGGCAATTCACCGGTTGACTTTTGACTTAACCTTACCTCTTGAAAATAATTACCGAAAACTTTCCTTCGTGAAGTCATTTCTTTTTTTAATTTCGTGGACTGTTGCGTCCGGATGTATGGCAAACGCATTCGCAATACTACTTTTCTTTTCTTATTACGCTGCCTCCCGGCATTCAGTGACAGGTTGTTTTAGAACTTCACTAAATGTTTCTAAACTATAAAATCACAACATTATGAAAAACATGAACATCATATTTAGCATCAGCATTGTGCTGATAATGTGTGTAGCGAACAGTGCTGCTGCACAATGCGTTCAATGCGAGGGCGGAATCGCTTCCGGAACCAACGCAAGCATAATTGGCACAAACAACATTGCCAGTGGTAATTCGTCCTTTGCCGGAGGAAAAGATTCTGAAGCAACAGGAAGGGAATCTTTTGCATTCGGCAAAAACGCAAAAGTAATAGGAAGCAGCCCTTTTGCTATTGCTATTGGACATGATGTAACCGCCTTCGGAGGTTCTTCTATTGTCCTAGGAAGAAATCTGATGACCACCACATCTGGTGCAATGATTATCGGTACAGGTTTTAATGATAGCATTAACAGTCTAAAAAATGAGGTGCCCTATTCCCTAATGATTGGCTTCAATTCCTCAAAACCTACATTTTTTGTAGGCGAATCTTCTGGCTCGAGTGGAACCGGCAAAATCGGAATAGGAAACGTCACCGATCCGCAGGCCAAACTGCATATACTCGGAGACTATAATTCATACAATCCTACCGAAGCTTCTTTGCTCATCGAGTCAGCTGGAAATCATTACTCAACCCTTTGGCTTGGGGATAAAGAACACAGCATCTATACCAAGCCTGGGTCTGATTTTAAATTTAGCACCAGCTTGAATACGGATTTTGTATTTGAAAATGGCAATGTGGGAATAGGAACAAATTCTCCCGAGCAAAAGCTCGATGTAAATGGAACAATAAAAGCCACAGGATTTCAATTGGTGAACAATACGCAGGGTTTTGGTAAAATCCTGCAATCAGATGAATTTGGAAATGCGACCTGGGTCGATGCGCCGTCGGGAGCATGCGTACAATGCGATAGTACAACAAATACAGGAGAATTTTCATCAACACTTGGTAAAAAGACAACTGCTTCGGATTTCGCCTCATTTGCTTCAGGATACGAAGTATTATCTTCCAATGCCTTTAGTTTTGCACACGGAAAGTTTTTAACTGCATCGGGAGCAAATTCTTTAGCCATTGGCAGCTTTGCTATAGCAGAAAAATATTCTTCAATGGTTATTGGTGTTGGATTTAGTAATGATAATAGACTGAAGAATGATATCAGAAATTCGTTAATGATAGGGTTTGGGTCTAATGTACCCACTTTTTTTATTGAGGGTTATCATGGAATGAACCGCACTGGCCGCATAGGCATCGGCAACGTTACCGCCCCCCAGGCTAAGCTCCACATCAGAGCAGATGAAAACTACGACACCGCAAGTGTATTTATCCAGGCTTTTAACGACAATAAACCTGCATACCTGTGGATGGGAAACAAGAACTTCGGGATACATAAATATAGTACAACGCTTGAATTTTTGAGCGGTGGCGATTATGTGTTCGGTGGGGGTAATGTGGGAATAGGAACAAATTCTCCCGAGCAAAAGCTCGATGTAAATGGAACAATAAAAGCCACAGGATTTCAATTGATGAACAATACGCAGGGTTTTGGTAAAATCCTGCAATCCGATGAATTTGGAAATGCAACCTGGGTCGATCCATCGTCGGGAGCATGCGTCCAATGTGATGAAAATTCAAATCCTTCCGGACTTTATGCAAGTGTTATTGGGATTGAAAATACGGCTTCTGGAGAAGCAGCCTTTGCGTCAGGGAAAATAAATACTTCGCCGGGGGATTTCTCAACTAGCTTAGGGTATGGTAACAACGCTGAGGGGAAGTTTTCGTTGGCTGGTGGCGAAGAGTGCAGTGCAACCGGTCAACGTGCTTTTGCTTATGGCCAATTTGCCAGAGCCGAAGGGTCGAGGAGCCTGGCTCTCGGAAAATTTGTTTTGGCATATGGGGCAAATTCTGTTGCAATCGGACGCTACGTAAAATCCGTTATTTCTGATGCAATGATTATCGGGTGTGGTATAGACACAAACAATTATATTGAAAACAACGAGGTTAGTACCTTAATGATCGGCTTCAACAGCAACCGCCACACATTTTTTGTCGATAAGGCTTCCGGCCTCAATACAACCGGGAAAATTGGTATTGGCAATGTTACCGATCCTGAAGCTAAACTCCACATTCTTGGTGATAATGATCCATATAATACCGATGATGCGTCACTGTACATCGAATCTGCCGGCAGCTATTATTCAACAATTTATCTAGGCGACAAGAGCCATTTCATAAAAACCAAGCCAGGTAAAGATTTGGAATTCAATGCTGCCGGACAGGATTTTTATTTTAATAACGGCAATGCCGGTTTTGGAACTAACCAACCCGCTGCCAAAGTACAGGTAAAAGACGGCGACATCTTTATCGAAGACATCGACCGGGGCATCATCATGAAGTCGCCCGACGGAAACTGCTGGCGCGGAACCGTCAATAACCAGGGGATGCTGGAGTTTACCCAGGTGGACTGCCAGACCCTGGAAACCGGTATTAACAGTCCGGAGCCTTCCAACTCCAAACGCGTAAAAATCTATCCAAACCCAGTAGGAAACCAGGTTTTTATTAATTGCGAGGAAACCCTTGCCGGACTGCAACTGGAAATCAGCGACATCAACGGACGACTTATCCTCAGTCAGAAACTCAGAAACACTGAAAACTCCATCGACGTTTCCACCTATCAGCCCGGCACTTATCTTTTCAGGCTCACCGATAAAAACGGAAAGCTGGTGGCTACGGAAAAGGTGATTAAAGAGTAGGTGGGTTAATTTCATCGCGTAACTCCCAGGTAATTTATTAGTCACCTGGTGAATTCGGCTTGAGCAGCGTGCTAAAGTTCAAAATACCGCCCGGCTGCCCGAGCAATTCATCGGGTGACTTCCAGGTTCCTAAGGCGATGAACATTGTGTCTTTATTTCGTCATGTCGCGAGCAGAGCCGCCACCACATCGCGGTAGGTTATCCCAATAGGAATTTCAAAATCTTTTATAAAAATTTCTGAGCTTGAAAAGCTTTCAATTTTCATCCTGTTTACCAAAAACCCCCTATGCACCCTAAGGAATTGCTGGGCAGGCAGTTTCGCTTCCATACCCACCAGCCGATCGTAAACATCCAGTTTTGAATTGTGTGTGTGGATGCGGATAAAATCGTCCATGCTCTCGATAAATAAAATTTCTTTGATAAAAACTTTGTGAAAACGTTTGTTTGCCTTAAGAATAAGAAATCCCAGATGGGTGGCATCGGAATTTTCGAGAACGGGCTTATCCGATACCGCCTCGTAAAACCGGTTGACGGCTTTCATAAATCGCTCCAGCGAGATGGGTTTCAATAAATAATCGAGCACCTGGAAATCGAAGGCCTCAGCAGCATAATTGCGGTGGGCGGTGGTAATGATGACTTTGGGCAGTAAGCTTAACGTTTTTAATAAACCAAAGCCGGTAATGGCAGGCATCTCGATATCGAGGAAGAGTAAATCCACAGGATGTTTGGCCAGGTATTGCGAGGCAGCCAGCGGACAGGTAAACGTTCCGGTCGCACGCAAATTCTCTATCTGTGCCAGGTGGTTTTGCAATACCTCGATGGCCATAGGTTCGTCGTCAATAATCACACACTTGTATTCCATAGGTTTTGTAATTTATCACACCGAATCCAGCGCGAGCGAAAGCTGCAATTTGTAACTATTCTCTGTCGCTTCAATTGTCAGTTGATGCTTACCTTCGTACAATATTGCCAACCGTTCTTTCACATTTTTTATCCCGATGCCCTTAATATCAGAATTTCTTCCCTTCGTATTGCAGGTATTAAAAGTTGTGAAAATCAGATTTTGATTTATGATCTTTCCATCGATTTTGATAAAATACTCCTGCCCGGTAGTGCTTTTTACATGTTTAAAACAGTTTTCGCAAAAAGGCAGCAAGATCAGCGGGGCAATCAAAAAGTTACTCTGCCCAACGGGCCACGAAATTTCAAGGTTTAAATCCTTAAACTTATGCTTTTCCAGAGCAATATAGTCTTTTAAAAAATCTATTTCTTTTTCGATAACAATCAGCTCATCATCGCAGCGGTAAAGCATATAATCCAACATATTCGAAAGATGAATAATCAACTGTGGCGTTAGCTCCGACTTTTTAAGACTATGACCATAAATCAGGTTCAACGAATTAAATAGTGTGTGCGGGTGTAACTGGTTTTGCAGCATTTTCAGGCGGGCTTCTTTCAGTTGTAAATCGGTGGAGATTTGCTGCTCGATCATGCGGTGCCTTTCCTCCTGCTGATAGAATGATTCTTTAACAAAATGAATAGCTACACCCATAAGCACCACCAAATACATTCCCGCCGAAATAAAAAACAGATCAAAGTTGCCGCTTGGCATCCTACCCACATCAAATTCCCATATCGTAATAAAGGTAAAAATGGATAAGAGGGAGTTCATCCACAGCGAAACAATAATGGTGGCGGTGAGTAAATAAAAGAAAGCGTAGTATTTTTTATGAAAAAGAAAGCGGGGAACCAGCCAGTAATTGATGGCGTAGGTGGTGAGGACGACTATGGGCAGCTGCAAACACACGTAAAATAGGGTGTTGTAAGAATCCCGGTTAAAATGCCCGAAAAATAAGGAGAGGAAAACCACAACTACCATCCAGTAAAGGATATGAAGCAAGACTTTGTATTTGGGCTGTAGTAAAAACATTGGGCAAATCTAAAGAAATATGCTTTTAGCAAATTGCTTTTCCCCCGAAAGCATGGTTTTATCCCCCGAATGCAGTCTGCAGAAAACAGTCTGCGGTAAGTCGCAGACTGTGGAGTACCCAATTCTTTTCAGGGGATTTATCCCGTCATTCGGGGAAAAGATTTTTTTATAAAACAAACCTCTACTACTATTGCCGGTAATTCATTCAATGTTAATTTTAAAAATTCAAAAACTATGAGAGAATTCTTAATCACCGGTGGAATTGAAGGTATGGCCTTTATCCTTATTTTAGGCATTGTCGTGCTTATCGTTAGCATCATCGAAATCGCGCGAAGGGTTTCCAAACTCCCGCTTACCCAACTGGACCACAAGCTGCTTTTGTCCATTCCTTCGCTGGGTGGAATAGCGCTGCTTTTTGGCTTGTTTTATCAGATACTTGGATTATACCAGGCCTTCCAGCATATCCAAATGTACGGAGACATAGCGCCACAGATCATCATGGGCGGTGTTTTCGTCTCGTTCTACTCAACTCTGTTTGGGTTGGGCGTGGGACTGATTTCCTTTGTTATTTGGTATGTGGTGAAGATGGTGTGGCGGTAGTTTGGCTTGAAGTCACCGTCTGAATTCTGCTTAAGATTAGTGTAGCACCTAATTAAACGGTTGCACTGAAGCGTGGAGCTATTCACGGTATGGCTTTTTCCGATTTAGCAAAACCCTGATAGAGCTCGAAGCCCTGTCAGGGTTTTGTCAATTAATCTTACCCCTTTAAAATAATTATTGTCAACCTTTCTATCCCATCCCACTTCTATCTTTTCCTCTCAAAAACCTCCACTTCCAGATTATCAATGTAGGCCTTGGCATTGCGGGGATTCCAAACATAAACACTAAGTTCTTCATCCCGCGAACGGGCTTCCGGTGTCAGGTAATCCAAAGTCATGGTGTTCCATTCGTTGAGCTTGATGGGTTCAAGCATTCTATCGGTACTCATACTTCTCCATTTATGCGCCACACCGCCGTAACTAAAGGTTACGACGAGGAACAAATCGTGCCCTGAAAGTTCTTCGGTAGGATAAAACTTAACAGCAGCCCGTATCCAGGCATAGTAATCATCGGTTATTTCATCGAAGGTGGCCGTAATGGAAGGTGTGTAAACATAGGTACTGTCGAGCCTGATGGAATATTTTCCATCGAAAACAATGCTTGTATCAAAAAACTGCTCCTTGTACGCCACAGGTTCCTCATAACTTTCAAATCCTAATTGCTTCTTGTTGTAATTTTCCTCATCCGAAAAAATGTCGATGCCAGTTGCTGAGCGATCAATGAGCAAAAGCTTCCTGTCCTGATTGGTTACATGCTTTTTAAGAAAAGTAGCGAAGTAGTATTCCTTTGTCATTCTGGAACCATGAATGATCCCCAAAGCGATTTGCCTGGATTGAAAAATATTGACTGCAGCGAAAAGTATAAAGATGATCGCTGCAGCAATTTTTACAACTGTTCTTTTATTGAGTAGAAATTGAATGAAATATCCAAGGGGAATGGCCAGCAGCGCATACATCTGGATGAAGGCCCTATAGCCATAGCTGATAAGGCTTGTGAAACATGAAATAAGATAAAGGTTCAACAGGAACACCACAAAAACAGCCCAAAATATTTCCCTATTCTTTTTATACATGAAATAAAATCCCCAAATGGCACAAATCATCAGCGGAGAATAAATCAACCAGCCTTTGCGGAAACTAAACAGTACCCACCAAAATCGTGGATGCAAAAGGTCGAGGGCAGAACCCGGATCGTTGTAGGGAAAGAATAAAAAATTCCCTGTAGCAGTTTTCCAGTAAAGCATCTGCAAAACCAGAAAAATAAGCCCGGTACCTGCAAACAAAAGCATTTGTTTCCAATGCCTAAAAAATATAGCCGGTTTTTCTTTCAATGTTTTCCATCCTGAAACGCCCCACAATAAAATAAGAAACAGAATGGTAAATTCGCCAGGGCGACTGATGATTAAGAGGCCGGAAAAAAATCCCATAGCAATGGCAGAGCTTGTTTTCTTTTCTTTGTACCATTTGATTACAAACCAGATGAGGATAGCAGTAACTGCAAATAAATAAACATGGGGTGTGTCGTTACCGATGGTTGAGAAAAAATAAAGGTTGGTTCCAATAAATAGGAAGATCAATGTCAGCGAAGTGACAACATCGCTGAAGAATTCGAGCAATACCTTTCGTAAAAAGAAGATTCCGGTGATAAAAAAAAAGAGACTCCAGCCCAATAAACCCCAATAGTATGGATCGGAGAAACCATCGGCCGGATAATCCGTGTTCAAGGCAATGATGTGCCCGGCAGTAAATCCTGGAAGGTAAAGGATGGACATCCCCATAAAAAACCTGATCACCTTGTTGTCTTGGTTGCCACGGTCGAATTGGTAATAGGTGGGGGTACTTTTGTATTTTTGGTTGATGTTTTCAACCCAGCTAAAATCTTTTATCTTAATGTCATCGTAAATAAAAAGTGCCGGTAGATACATGTAATAACCAAAGTTATCATAGGCCAGATAATTAGTGTGTTGGTTTGAAATTCGTTGATAGCTAATAAACACACTTAGCAGAATTACAACAATCAAAGAAATGTATGCCGATTTTTTTAAACGATTCATAGACTGCCTTTTTAAAACCGAATATTTTCGTTGCAAAAATAGTTTTATTGTTCTACGCTTTGTATTTTTCTTGTCTTTCAGAATGGCAGGCTTATCCCTAGTCAGAAGCTCAGAAACAGTTAGAGCTCCATCGACCCTTCCACTTATCAGCCCGGTACTTATATTTTCAGGCTCACCGATAAAAACGGAAAGATGGTGGCCACGCACAAAGTGATAAAGGAGTAGGTGTGTTTAATTTTTTAAATTGATCACTCTTCCTTAAAAAACTGCAGGCACTTCCCACCCGGAAAGTGCCTGCGCTATTTTTAAAATATGGTAGCCGACAAATTTCTACTGAAACTCTATCAGCAGGAAATCTTTGGCTACAGCCTGGCCGGTTTTTACATAAACGGCTTTTATCACGCCGTCCATGGGAGCTTTGATGATATTCTGCATTTTCATGGCTTCGAGTATCATCAGCTCATCGTTCATTTTTACGCGTGACCGGCGTTTAATATACACCGCTTTGATGGTGCCCGGAATGAACGCTTTTATTTTTTTGATGTTGGGCGGCTCGTAAGGCTTACGGTTCAAATATTTGCGTGTGAGGGTTGTGCGGTATTTTACCTCATCAACCCACAAACTCCTATAGTCGAGTTCTTTTTCTTCGTTATCCATAGATTTAAAATGATTTGCGTTTGACGGTATTGATTAAAACGGTGGGATGCCATGTTTTTTTTGCGGTCGCTCCACCGACTTATTTTTGGATATCTGCAAAGCATGCAACAGAAAAGGACGTGTTTCTTCGGGTTCTATCACGGCATCGATATATCCATAAGCTGCTGCCACATAAGGATTGGCAAACTTTTCCTTGTATTCTTCTATCTTTTCCTGACGGAGCTTTTCGGGGTTTTTGGCCTGCATTATCTCCTTACGGAAAATAATGTTGGCGGCGCCTTCGGGACCCATTACCGCTATTTCGGCGGTAGGCCAGGCAAATACAAAGTCGGCGCGCAGATGGTGCGAGCACATGGCTATGTAGCCGCCGCCATAAGCTTTGCGCAATATCACTGTAAGCTTGGGAACAGTGGCTTCGCTGTAGGCGTAAAGGATTTTGGCGCCGTGGCGGATAACGCCTGCATGTTCCTGCTCCACGCCCGGCAAGTAGCCCGGCAAGTCGACAAACGTACACAGCGGAATATTGAAAGCATCGCAATAGCGGACAAAACGAGCGGCTTTGTCAGATGAATCCACATCGAGCACACCGGCAAGTACCAGCGGCTGGTTGGCTACAAACCCTATTGTTTCGCCATCTAACCTGCCAAAACCAATTACAATATTGGCGGCAAAGAGTTCGTGAATCTCAAAAAATTCAGAGTCGTCCACCACTGCCCGTATCACATCGCGTACATCGTAGGGCTGCTTGGCATCACTGGGAATGATGTCTTCAAGGTTGAACTTGCGGCTTTTGGGTTTTTTCTTGGGGAATGAATCAGCTTTTTTAAAGTTGTTCCAGGGGATAAAGCTAACCAATTGTTTTATCTGACTGAAGCACTCCACCTCGGTCTCGGCATAGAAATGCGCATTGCCGGTAATTTCGGCATGGGTGCGTGCGCCGCCAAGCTCTTCCATGGTTATCTCTTCGCCCAGCACCGTCTTTATCACTTCGGGACCGGTGATAAACATCTTGGAGATTTTATCCACCACAAACACAAAGTCGGTGAGTGCAGGCGAATACACTGCGCCACCGGCACAGGGGCCCAAAATCACCGAAATCTGCGGGATGACGCCCGAGGCCTGCGTGTTGCGATAAAAAATCTCGCCATAACCTGCCAGCGAGTTCACACCTTCCTGAATACGGGCGCCACCAGAATCGTTGATGCCAATAAGGGGCACCTTCAGATTCATGGCATGATCCATAATCTTGGTAATCTTCTTAGCGTGCATGTAGCCCAGCGAACCGCCGGCCACCGTAAAATCCTGCGCATAAATGCAAACAGGATGTCCTAATATTGTTCCTGTTCCGGTAATTACACCGTCGCCGGGCAGGTACTTCTGATCCATGTCGAAATCTCTACCGGCATGTTCCACAAATAGATCGTACTCATGAAATGATTTGGCATCAACCAGGGCGATAATTCGTTCGCGCGCGGTAAGCTTTCCGGTGGCCTTTTGCCGCTCGATGGCTTTGTCGCCACCACCTTTAAGCGCATCACGCATCCTGCGACGCAAATCTGTTGATTTAGATTTTTCTGGCATAATCGTAATTTTAGTAAATCAGCTTAGATCCGTTTAGTTTATCAAAAAAGTTGCAAATGAAGGCAAAGATACACTTTATCAATTTCATTGTTTTCATCATCGGTTAAGTTGTTGACAATGGTGACTAATAATTAGGGCGGCTGACGGGCTTTCCGCTATAGCTGGCTTGCGGCGGCTTTATTTTGGTCGGCGGTGCGGGGGCTTCCTGCGTCAGCCGCCACCCGCCGCCAAAATATGAGCCGCCACTTCGCCATCTGCCGCTCCAATCCCTGCCGCTGCCAACCAACAAGTTATTTTCAAAGCATCGAAACCGGCTTCGCAAGCTTTTAACTACACAATACTATATTTGCAGATTAATTT
>DASRND010000028.1 GCA_035647615.1 Bacteroidales bacterium
CTCTCGATTGTGCGTTGGCAACTCCCCCTTTAGGGGGTCGGGGGGTGCGCGATGGATTATCCCAATTTTATAGTACCAAGCACTAATTTTATCTAATAAAACAATCACCTAAATTTGCATAAAAAAATGAAAGTTACTGCCTGTCGAAAAACGCATTTCAACGCCACGCATCGCCTGCACAACCCAAACTGGGACGATGCGCGCAACGAGAAAATATTTGGGTCGTGCAACAATCCAAACTACCACGGCCACAACTACAACCTGACGGTAAAAGTGAAGGGGGAGGTGGACGCCGAAACCGGCTATGTGATGGACATGAAGGTGCTCAAGGATATTGTGAAAGAGCACATCGAAGATCGCTACGATCATAAAAATCTATATCTCGATGTGGAGGATTTTGCTGATATGAATCCCAGCGCTGAAAATATTGCCATCAAAATCTGGAATCTTTTGCGGGTGCAGATTGATGAAAAATATGAGCTGTCGATTGTTTTGTATGAAACCGAACGCAATTTTGTGGAATACGATGGGAAGTAAGACTGCAGTGGATCGGAATGTTGTTATCTCCGCCGATATGCGCAAGGGCTCGTGGCTCAACAGCCTGGGGCGCAGCTTGCTGATAGCTCCGGTGCGTTTTTATCAATATGCCATTTCACCATTTACGCCCGCCAGTTGCCGCCACATCCCCACCTGTAGCGAATACACGGTGCAAGCCATCAAAAGGCACGGCATCGTAGCCGGTGGCGCTCTCTCGGCCAGCCGCATCGCCCGCTGTCATCCGTGGGGGACTTCCGGCATCGACCCTGTGCCCAATTTTATTATTAAAAAAATAAACCTTCATAAAATTACCGGCCACACACCGCGTGCGCCGCGATACGACTTGCTGCGGCAAAAAATCATTACTGTGCTCGCCGTTTTTTTGGTGGTAATAATGGCGGGATGTAATTCAGCAATGGAAGAAAAGTCACAACAAAAGCACCGCCGGGTGTTGGTGAGCATCCTGCCGCAGAAATATTTTGTCGATCAGATTGCCGGTGATTTGTTGCAAGTCCAGGTGCTAATACCGCCCGGAACGAGCCCACATCTGTACGATCCGGCACCCCGGCAGATGGCCGGGATTGCTAAAACCGACATTTACTTTTATAATGGAAGTCTTAGTTTTGAAAAAAATCTGCTGGGCGAGATCAGCGCCAACTTCCCGGCGCTTAAAACCATTGCGCTAAGCACCGGCATAACAATGCTGGATGGAAGCGAGCAACACTATCACGATGACGGCGACGCCCACGATCACCAGGGAGCCGATCCGCACATCTGGCTTTCGCCAAAAAATGTGAAGCTGATGGCGAAGACGATTTATGAGACGCTGGCAGCATTTTATCCGGAAGACAGCGCTCGCTTTCGCGAAAATTATGAGCGCTTTTTATCAGAGACAGAAAAGACTGACCGCGAGATAGCGCAAGAGCTGCAAGCCATGCCCAATCGCAGTTTTATGATTTTTCATCCTTCACTCACCTATTTTGCCAAATATTACGATTTGCAACAGATACCCATAGAAATGCAGGGGAAGGAGCCTTCGCCGGCGCAGATGCTGCAATCGATAAAGCAGGCCAAAGAGGCGGGGCTGCACACCATATTTATTCAGGTAGAGTTTGATCGGGCTAACGCCGAACTGATTGCCCGTGAAATTGATGGACGCATTGTGCAGATAGACCCGTTGGCCTACAACTGGCCGGAAAATATGCTGGCGATTGCCCACGCACTTAGCGAAAGCGCATTACCAATAAAAAATTAAACGATGGAAAAACTCGTTGAACTGCAACAGGTTACTGCCGGATATGCCGATGAGGTGGTGCTTCGCAACATCAACCTCACGGTGCATGCACACGATTTTATTGGGGTGATAGGCCCGAATGGGGGTGGCAAAACCACGCTGGTGAATGTAATCCTAGGCATCATCAAGCCGATGTCGGGCAATATCTTATTTCATCCCGACAGCAGCGGTCGTCGGCGTTTTATCGGGTATCTGCCGCAGGTGAGCCACACCGATAAGAAATTTCCCATCAGCGTGCGCGATGTGGTGCTTTCGGGTCTCGCCACCAGTCAGCGATTTATGAATCATTATTCTGCCAGCGACTTCGAGCGGGTGCAGCAGGTGCTTTCGCAAATGGGTATCGAACAACTGGCCGGCAAAAACATTGGCGAGCTTTCGGGCGGACAGTTGCAACGCGTTTTTTTGTGCCGCGCCATCATTGCACAGCCCCGCCTGCTCATCCTCGACGAACCCAACACTTTTGTGGACAACAAATTTGAAAGCGACCTTTACCTTATCCTGCGCGAACTCAACAAAGAGATGGCGATTCTGATGGTGTCGCATGATGTGGGAACCATCACTTATTACGTAAAGTCGATTGCCTGCGTTAACCGGACGCTGCATTACCACGACTCCAACATCATCAGCCAGGAGCAACTGGCCAGCTACAATTGTCCGATACAAATTATTACGCATGGCGATGTGCCGCACACGGTTTTACGCACACATCAGCATTAGTTTTTATTAATAAATAATAATTATTTAAGTGATTGATTCTACAGATTTGGGAAAACCTATCGCGCACCCCCCGATCCGCCAACTGGCGGATAAGTTGCCAACGCACAATCGAGAGTGTGTGGGCTGGCTTCTCCGCCAGCCGGCGGAAATGATGGGTAGCGTGGACATTTTTAAAATAAGAATATTATTTGAAATTTATGTTTTAAAAGACATAAGTTAAACAGTCACAACAAAAACACCGTGGAAGCATTTTTAGAACTATTCGATCTTCTCTTTTTCCGGAACGCTTTGCTGGCGGCGCTGCTGGCAAGTGTTTCGTGCGGAATTGTGGGCACTTACATTGTGTCGCGGCGCATGGTTTTTATCAGTGGTGGCATAACGCATGCTTCATTTGGCGGGATTGGCATCGGGTATTTTTTTGGTTTTTCGCCCATTGTCGGGGCTATCTTTTTTGGGGTGCTCTCGGCGCTGGGCATCGAGTACATGTCGAAAAAAACGGAGGTGCGCGAAGATTCGGTGATTGCCATATTGTGGTCGCTGGGGATGGCTACCGGTATCATTTTTGTTTTTCTCACGCCCGGCTATTCGGCCAACCTGATGAGTTATCTCTTTGGGAATATCCTCACCGTTTCGCAGCTCAACCTACACCTGCTGCTCGCTCTTTCGCTGCTGGTTATTCTGGTTTTTGCGTTGTTTTTTAAAACCATACTTTTTGTGGCTTTCGATGAGAATTTTGCGCGTGCCATCCGCCTCCCCGTGGATGCCATCAATTACCTGCTCATCACATTGGTGGCGCTCACCATTGTGCTCAACATCCGTGTGGCCGGCATTATCCTGGTGCTTTCGTTGCTTACCATCCCACAAACCATCGCCAATCTTTTTACTCAAAATTTCAAAACCATGATCTTTCTCTCCATCCTTACGGGGATGATCGGTAGCTTTGCCGGACTGATGCTGTCGTGGTTTCTCGACATCCCCTCTGGGGCTGCTATCATATTTTTTCTGGTATTGATATACCTCTTGGCGCGGGTGGTGCTGCAGATCAGGATTTCCGTGAAGATAAAACGACAAATCAATCCTCATTATGAAAAATAAAAAACAATCGACCAAGGCGCTTGAAAAGAAACAATACATCATGGCGATTCTGGCCATCGTGCTGTTGCTGGTATTTGTTTTCGTTTACGTTATCAGCAACCAGCCCATGTGGGGCGAACGCACCGCGGTTGAAAAACCTGCCGGCAAGTCTGAGACGGCTGTTTTTGATATCGAAGGACAGCTAACTTTTACCGATACTGCCGGTGCGAATATTACCACCATCTACATCGAAATTGCGGACGACGATTATTCGCGTGAACGCGGCATGATGTATCGGCACTACATTCCCGACACGGTGGGAATGTTGTTCATTTTTCCCGACGAAGCCAGGCGTTGGTTTTGGATGCACGAAACTCCTTCTTCGCTCGATATTATGTATGCCGATGGCGACAAGCAGATCACGCGCATTATCGAAAATACAGCGCCTTATTCCGAAGAGTCGATGCCTTCAGGCGACCCGGCAAAATATGTGATAGAGGTGCAGGCCGGTTTTGCAGCACGGCATCAGATAAAGCAAGGCCATCGTTTCAGCTTTCAGATCCAGCGGTAAAGGTTTATAGCATCAACTCAGTGGATCTGCGTTGTTTATCAGTTTCCGATTTACATTATCTTTGTGCATTACTCGACTGTTCTAAAAAAAAACTATTGATAACATGATCAACGAAAAGCTATTTCACGAAAAGTACGTTCACTTCGACAAAGAGACGGTGGCTGAGATTATTGATATTTTTATAAAAGAATATCAGGAGCGTATTGATAGATTAAGACAAAACCTGGAGACGCGCGACATGGATGAGTTATTAAAAAATGCGCATGCTTTCAAGGGTTCTATTTCCAATTTTGATATGGATAGTAAGGCCTGCAAGGAGATTTCGAAGATGGAGGAGGAGGTGAAACCACTTTTGCAGGAGGTAAAACAAGGAAGGCCGCTTTCGCAAAATGAAGAAGAAGAGTTTTTTGAAAAGCTTGACAATACCTTCCAGAATTTTAAAAAAGATTCACGCCGGCTGGTGGGCCAGATCAAAGAGCTAAGAAAACACTACGATTCCTGACCCAAAGCCTGCAGCGCCTGCTGCTGCGTAGTGTAGATTTTGAATATTCCTGTAAACCCTGAGATATCAAAAATCTCTTTGATATTTTCGCGTAAAGCGCACAGCAATAACTGCCCGTCTGCGGCCGTAAGTTTTTTGAGCGCTACCAGAAAAATGCGCAAACCCGCGCTGCTCACATAATCCATTCCACTGCAATCGATCACCAGTGTAGTGTGATTTTGTTCGAGATGATGCAAAATTTTGCTCTCGAGCTGCTGATAGTTGGTGGTGTCGAGCCGCCCCTCGATGCTGATGATGACGGCCTGCTGGTGTCGCTTTTCAGTTAAAGTCATAGCCTTTGTTTTTGGGTGGCTAAAGTAATATAGAATTTGGAAAGTTGTCGGGAAATGAAGAAGTTGTGAGGTTGTTGGGTTAGCGGGTTATCGACAATTTCTTTCAGGTCACAACTTTTTCAATTGCTTTTAAACCTAACAGCTAAGATTGTGTTTATCCAGCACAAATCCATAAAAACGTGCTAATGACAACTGAATCCAAAAACAAACACCCGCGTCGCTTTTATCAGAAAAAGCGTTTTCTCATTCCTTTCTTTATCCTGCTTGCGCTGATTGCGTTTAGGATTTATCTGCCCACATTGGTCAAGAATTATGTAAATAAAACGCTGTCAGACATTCCTGGCTATTACGGACACGTGGCAGATATCGACATTGCGCTGTATCGGGGCGCTTACGTTATCGACAGCTTGTACCTTAATAAGGTGGATGCCGAAACGCAGATTCCTTTTTTGAATTTTCCTCACATCGACATTTCGGTGGAATGGCGCGCCTTGTTTCATGGTAAGATTGTGAGCGAAATTTATATGACCAACCCGGAGATCACTTACATTCCCGAAGATCAGAAGCCTGCTGATACCGCCGGAGTTAAGGCCGAAGGTAGCGACTGGACAGAAGCTTTGCGCGATCTGGTTCCCATCGATATCAACTATCTGGAGATTACCGGTGGGCGTCTCTCTTTTATGAAGTTGCAGGCCGATCCCGATATCGACGTTTTTATTAACAATCTTAGCCTTGTTGCCGAAAATCTGCGCAACGTAAAAGCAAAAGAACATACGCTGCCTTCGCCCATCACTATGCGCGCTACGGCTATCGGCGACGGCAAGGTGAGCCTGGATGGCCGCGTAAATCTGATAAAGGAAATTCCAGATGTGGATATCTCTTTTGCGCTGGAAGAAGTAAATACGCCTGCCCTTAACGATTTGTCGAAGCATTATGCCGACATCGACTTTTCGAGTGGCGAGCTGAATATTTATAGCGAAGTGGCCATCGCCGACGGTCATCTGACCGGTTATCTCAAAACGATGCTCACCAATGCCAAACTGCTGGGGAATGATGAGAATTTTCTGGAGACGCTTTGGGAAGGATTTGTTGGCTTTTTCAAATTCGCACTTAAAAACCAACGTACCGACACGCTGGCTACCAAAGTGCCGCTCGAAGGTGATCTCAACAACCTCGAAGCCGGCGTTTGGCCAGCTATCAAAAGTATCTTCGTAAATGCCTGGATAGAAGCTTTCAGCCGCTCCATCGACAATGAGGTAAATTATGACGATGCGATAAAGAAATAGGAAGTCAGTAGGCAGCAGTTCACAGTCGGCAGTTCACAGTCAGCAGGTTTCAGTCAGCAGGCTCTGCGCCTCGCGCCATGCTTTTTTGGTACTTTTGCCCCCAACAATCATCCATAAATTTCTGCCAATGGAACCATTTAAAGTACTGACCGAACAATTTGCCGACATCCGCATCCTGCGGTACAGCGTGCCTGGATTTGAAAATCTGCCGCCGGAAAGCCGCGAGTTGTTGTATTATCTGCACGAAGCCGCCCTTTGGGGACGCGACATCATCTATGATCAAAACTACAAACACAATCTGCTGATAAGGCACACCCTCGAAAATATCTTTCTGACTTATCGCGGCGACCGCACTGCGGCAGGCTGGCAGCACTTTGTGGTTTATCTCAAGCGGGTGTGGTTTAGCAACGGGATACATCATCACTATTCGATGGATAAATTCTTTCCAGAGCTGCCGGAGGAGGATTTTCGTGAACTGATGCGCCATTCCGAATCATCGGGATTTGCAACTGACGATGAAAGCCAGGTTGATTTTATTAATAAAATAGTCGGCATACTTTACGATCCTGATAAAGATACTAAAAGAGTGGTCCAGGATGAAGGTGTTGATATGGTAGCGCTTTCGGCTAATAATTTTTATGAAAATGTGACGCAACAGGAAGCTGAGGATTTTTATAATGCAATGAATAAAACCAATAATCCGGAACCGCCGCAATATGGATTGAATTCAAAACTTATAAAAAGAGACGGCAAGCTGCAGGAGCTGGTGTGGAAAAAGGATGGGATGTATGGTGAGGCCATCAGCGAAATCATCTTTTGGTTGCGCAAAGCACTGGCTGTAGCCGATAACGAAAAGCAAAAAAATGCTTTGGAGAAACTTATCGAATTTTATACCACAGGCAACCTGAAAACTTTTGATGCCTACAGCATTGCCTGGCTGCAGGATGCTGACCCGCTTGTGGATGTGGTGAATGGTTTTATAGAGGTTTATGGCGATGCGCTGGGGCGCAAAGCTACGTGGGAGTCGGTGGTTTCGGTGCGCGATGCTGAGGCAACACGGCGCGCAGCCACCATTAGCGCCAACGCGCAGTGGTTCGAAGATCATTCGCCTGTGCAGCCCGAATACAAAAAAGAAAAAGTGCAGGGCGTTTCGGCACGGGGCATCAATGCGGTGGTGCTTGCCGGCGATTGTTCTCCTTCTACACCCATTGGCATCAACTTGCCCAACGCCGACTGGATTCGGGCGCGCTATGGCTCCAAATCGGTAACCATCAGCAACATCATTGCCGCCTACGACGAGGCGGGCAAAGAATCGGGCGCCATCGAAGAGTTTGCCTGGTCGGAGGAGGAAATAGCTTTGTCAAAGAAATACGGAAATCTTGCCAGTAACCTCCATGTGGATTTGCACGAAATAGTGGGGCATGGCTCGGGACGCATCAAAGAAGGTGTTGCCAATCCAGGGGACACATTAAAAAACTACGCATCTACCATCGAAGAAGCACGTGCCGATCTGTTTGCTTTGTATTTTGCTACCGATCCTAAGCTTGTGGAACTGGGACTGATGCCTGAACTAGCAGTAGGAGAGGCCGAGTACAACAGCTACATCCGCGGCGGGCTGCTTACCCAGCTGGTGCGTGTGGCGCCGGGCAAAAATCTGGAGGAGTCGCACATGCGCAACCGTCAGTTGATAGCGCTGTGGGCTTACGAGCACGGAAAAGCTGAAAACGTGATTGAATCCAAAACCCGCGATGGGAAAACTTTTTTTGTAATTAATGACTACGATAAATTACGAAGGCTTTTTGGACAACTGTTGCGCGAGGTGCAGCGCATCAAATCGGAGGGCGACTACAAAGCGGCTCGCCAGCTCATCGAAAACTATGGTGTAAAAGTGGATGCAGGGCTTCATCAGGAAGTGTTGAAACGCTGGGAAACATTAGGCATTGCGCCATTTTCAGGATTTATCAATCCAAAATTAAAATCTTTTACCGATGCCAACGGCGTCATTACAGATGTAAGGATTTCGTACCCTGACGACTTTGCGCAACAGATGCTTTATTACTCCCGCCATTACGCTGCATTGCCGGTAAAGTGAAGAATTCCAAAATTTGTTACTTACCTTTGTTTGGTTGTTTTAATTGTTGTTCTATCTTTGCACCCTTAAAAAAATAGGGTAGTTCTCTAAGTAATTATTTTTCAAAATTTTATCACACATGCAAAATAAAGGATTTATCAAGTTCATTGCCATCCTGTTTGCTTTAGTATCGCTTTACCACTTGTCGTTTACCTACGTAAGCCAACGTGTTGTGAGCAAGGCTAATAAATACGCGCACAATGCTGAAACCGAACGCTTGTCGAGTTTTATGGCTGATGGGGATGCAGCACAGCAGCAATTTCTGTACGATTCGATCGCTAAAGCCCGCGAAACGTATTATCTCGACTCAATGTCCAATGAGGTGATTTACAACCTTGCTGTACGTAAATATACTTTTAAGGAAGTGCGCGAGCGCGAGCTCAACCTGGGTCTCGACCTCAAAGGTGGTATGAACGTGACGTTGGAAGTATCGGTGATCGACATTGTTAGAGGATTGGCAGGCAACAGCAAGAATCCTGTTTTTCAGCAAGCCCTCGAATTGGCGCGTGAAAAACAAAAAAGTAGTCAGGACGGTTTTGTGACCCTCTTTGGTCAGGCCGTTAAAGAAATCGATCCCAACTTCCAGTTGACTTCGATATTTATGGCTGAGTTCAAAGACAAACTCAATTATAATTCCACTAATGATGAGGTGCTCGATGTGGTGCGCAAAGAAGCTAACGCTGCTATTGACCGTACCTTCAACATTCTTCGTACGCGTATCGACCGCTTTGGTGTAGCTCAGCCCAACATTCAGAAGTTGCAGACCGCCGGTCGTATTTTGGTGGAGCTGCCGGGTATCAAAGAGCCACAGCGTGTTCGTAAGCTTTTGCAGGGAACTGCACAGCTTGAGTTTTGGACAACCTACCAGTTTAGTGATGTGTTCAACTATTTTCAGGCTGCTGATCAAAAACTTGTCGACATATTAAAAACTGATGATATTCTCGACGCTGTTGCTGAAGAAAGCCCTCTGGCAGAAGATGGTGAATTGGCTGATGCTGCTGTTGTTGAAAACGAAGAGTCTGAATTGTCAGAGATGGATTCTACTGCTGTATTAGCTAAAGCGATAACTGATACATTAGATCAGGATCTTCTCGATCAGCTTGGCAGCGACAGCCTTTCCGTTACCGACCGTAGCCAATCTCCCGAAGAGATTGCCAAAACCAATCCGCTGTTTGCCTATCTTCGTCCCAATCTGGTTCAAACCGAAAATGGTTATGTGCCCGCACAGAACGCTACTGTTGGTTATGCCACCATAAGAGATACTGCCATGGTCAACAATATGCTGCGCCGCGTAAAACAAGACTTGCCGCGCGACATGAAGCTGGCCTGGAAAATTAAACCTGAAAAATATTCGCCCGACTTTCTCGAGCTGGTGGCATTGAAAGCTTCCAATCGCGACGGCTCGGCAGCGCTGGGTGGCGATGTAATCGTGGAAGCCCGCCAAAACTTTGATAACAACAACCGCGTAATTGTGGATATGGCCATGAACAGCGAAGGAGCTCGCCAATGGAAACGCCTCACTGGCGAAAACACCAACAGGCAAATCGCTATCGTGCTCGACGATTATGTCTATTCGGCTCCCAATGTAATTGACGAAATCCCCAACGGACGTTCGCAGATATCCGGAAACTTTGAAGTGGCCGAAGCACAAGACCTTGCCAACATTCTGAAAGCTGGTAAGCTGCCTGCTCCTGCACGTATTGTCGAAGAGGCCGTAGTAGGTCCTTCGCTGGGTAAAGTTGCTATCAACAATGGTTTGACCTCTTTTATCATTGCCTTTATCATGGTGCTTCTCTACATGGTGCTGTATTACAACCGCGCCGGATGGGTTGCCGACCTGGCTCTCCTGACCAATATTTTCTTCATCTTTGGTGTGCTTACCTCGCTGGGAGCAGTACTCACCTTACCCGGTATTGCCGGTATCGTGCTTACACTCGGTATGGCTGTGGATGCCAACGTGATTATTTACGAGCGTATCAAAGAAGAGGTGTGTGCCGGAAAAGGTATGCGTCTGGCCATCCACGACGGTTACAAAAATGCTTATTCAGCCATCATCGACGGCAACGTTACTACATTGCTCACCGGTATTGTGCTGTATACTTTTGGTAGCGGCCCGGTACAAGGTTTTGCCACCACCCTTATCATTGGTATCCTTTCGTCGTTGTTCTCTGCAATCTTTATTTCGCGCATCATTTTCGATCGTATGCTCACGCGCAACCGTACCATCAACTTTAGTAACAAATATACGCACAACGTGCTGGCTAATGCCAACTTCAACTTTCTGGGCTATCGTAAATATGCGTACATTATTTCCAGCGCTATTATCATCATCGGTATTGGATCTTTGGCCGTAAGAGGTTTAAATTATGGTGTTGATTTCTCCGGTGGCCGTACTTACGTTATCCGGTTCGACCAGCCCGTAGTCTTAAAAGATATTCGAAACGCATTGGAAGATGATCTGGAACAACCCGAAGTAAAAACTTTTGGCCCCACCTCACAGGTGAAAGTTACTACTAATAAAGATATCGACAACGACAATCCGTCTGTCGACTCCACTTTGCAGGCGCTTATTTTTAACAACCTGAAGCCTTTCTATCGGGATCAAACCATTACTTACACTGATTTTATTGCTGATACGGGAAGCGACAAATTTATCGGCATCCTAAGCTCACAAAAAGTAGGGCCAACCATTGCCGACGACATCCGCAACCGTGCAGTGATGGCAGTTATCTTTGCGCTCATCATCATCTTTATCTATATCGCTATCCGCTTTAAGAAGTGGCAATATGGTCTGGGAGGTGTCGCAGCTCTGTTCCACGACTCGATAATTGTAATCAGTTTGTTCTCGATATTTTATAATGTCCTGCCTTTCAATCTCGAGGTTGACCAGACATTTATTGCGGCAATCCTCACCATTATTGGTTATTCCATCAACGACACGGTGATCATCTTCGACCGTATCAGGGAGTTTGTAGGATTGCATCCAAAACGTACCCTGAACGATAACGTGAATCAGGGAATTAACAGCACGCTGGCCCGTACCATCAATACTTCGGGAACTACCCTCGTGGTACTGCTGATGATCTTTATCTTTGGCGGTGAGGTTATCCGTGGGTTTGCCTTTGCTCTGTTGATGGGTGTTCTCATCGGGACTTATTCATCGGTATTTATTGCCAGCCCGGTGGCTTACGACATGATCACAAAAGGTGGCAAAAACGACACCGACTCGATTATGAAATCTAAAAAATCTAAAAAGAAGTAACATTTTTTTTCATTAATAAAATAAATCCCGGCAATGATCTTTAAAGTCAAGCCGGGATTTTTGTTTTGAGATATTTACTCATGGTTTGCCAAAGCGATTGTTACAAAGGTTATGAATAGGATAATCTTTGAAAACGACAGAGAGTAGTTAAAGCATTGGATTGATTAGATCATCGCCTTCTGTAAACTACAATGAGGTTTTTTTTCAGGACATTGCTATTACTTTCCTACTTTTGCTCGTTAGTATTGAAAAAACGAATGGGTTTATTCTTGAATTTTGAAATTTCATTTTCAAATAGGTTGAATGGTAATAGCTTTCTTTAATATCAGTGGCGGCGAAATATTCATCATCCTTTTGGTGGTGTTTCTCTTCTTTGGGCCAGATAAAATTCCTGAGATTGCCCGTTGGATGGGCAAAGGCCTAAGCGAAGTAAAGAAAGCCACCAGCGAGATTCGGGATGAGATTACGCGCGAAACCGACGACATTCGCCGCGAAGCTGATGATTTGAAAAGGAGCATAAATCTTAATGAACCGCCATCTGCAGCAACACCCCGATCCGATAAGCCAATGGATGATTTGGAAAAAACTGAACCTGATTTAAGACAAAAACCACGAGAGCCTCAGCTATAATGGTTGCGCTGCATGCGCACAGATACTAAAGCAATTTGATAAACCGTTAAAAAACCGATTCTTCTGACAAATAAATGCAAACAACTGTTTGCTGCCGATACCGAAAAAACAATGAGTACAAACGTTACGAGAACTCTTCCTGGAGTTTTAATAATTCTTCTCCTATTTTCAGCGATGACGGTTCACGGTCAAAATCGCCGGGCACAGGCTGCCGACGAGGATTTTGCCAATCTGCGCTATTCGCTGGCCATCCCCAAATACAAAAAAGCCTACTCGCGTGTAAAAGGAAACAAGGCCGAGAAGAATCGCATCACCTATCAGCTGGCCGAGAGTTACCGGTTCACCAACCAGATGAAACGTGCCCAGGCCTTTTACAAAAGACTGGAGCGTGCCAAATACGATCGTACCGAGCCACTGGTGCTTTTGCGTCTGGCCGATGCCATGCGTGCCGATGGTAAATACGATGAGGCGCTGGAGATGTATGAGAAATATGCCGAGCGTGTGCCGGAAGATCCGCGTGGAAAGTCTGGAATAAGTTCGTGTAAGCTGGCGCAGGAGTGGCTCGAAAACCCCGGGAATTATCAGATAGAAAAACTAAAACGTTTCAACTCCCGCGAAGACGACTTTTCACCTGCCTACAGCGAAGCCAATGCCAACGCCATAATCTTCACTTCTTCACGCGATGGCAGCACCGGCAAAAATACCGACGAATGGACCGGTATGAATTTTACCGATCTTTTCTATGCGCGTCAGGATCAAAAAGGAGACTGGAGCACGCCGGTTCTGGCCGATGAGAGCGAGACCGTAAATACTGACGCCAACGAAGGACAGCCTTCCTTCAATGGTAACTTTGGTAAAATGTATTTTACACGCTGCGGAAAAGATAACCAGACAGTTAACGGTTGTCAGATTTATGTGACACGCAAGCAGGGGCGTGGTTTTGGTGAACCCGAAAAAGTTGAGCTTGGCGGCGACAGCACCTCCGTGTTCGGACATCCCGCCGTAAGCCCCGACGAGAGTTTCCTGATATTTTCATCGCCCAAAAATGGTGGCGCTGGTGGCAAAGACCTGTGGATTTCTGAGTCAAAAGGTGGAGGTGGATTTTCGACACCCCGCAATATGGGTACTAATATCAATACCAAAGGCGACGAGGTGTTTCCCGTAATGCGCGGTGACTCAGTATTGTATTTCGCTTCTAACGGATTGCCGGGCATGGGCGGCCTCGACCTGTTCAAAAGTACCCGCAACGAAGACGGTTCCTGGAGCGATCCCGTCAACATGAGGCCACCTATTAATACACAATACGATGACTTCGGCATCACCTGGCATCCCGACGGCAAAGACGAAGGGTTTTTCTCTTCAAACCGGCGTGGTGGTCGGGGTGGCGACGACATTTATTACTTTGTCAATCCGCCGTTGGTGTATGCCGTTTCCGGAAAAGTAGTCGACAACAACACACTTCAGCCTGTCGATAAAGCCGATGTCAACCTGGTGACTTCTGACGGAACCAACGTAACTACCACCACCAACTCGGTTGGGTATTATGAGTTTAAAGATGACCAGATAAAAGCCAGTACTACTTTTGAAATACTTGTAGAAAAACCCGAATATTTCAACGACAAGGCCATGGAAACCACTGTAGGTTTGGCAGCCAGCCGCGATTTTGTGATGAATTTCAACCTGACGCCCATACCCAAAGAACCCGTGGTGCTGCCAGAGATTTTATACGATCTGGCCAAGTGGGAACTCAAGCCACAATTTCAGGATTCGTTGCAGGGGCTCATCCGAACCCTCGATGCCAACGAGACCATTGTGGTAGAAATAGCTGCTCATACTGACAGCCGCGACACCGACGAACGCAACGACATTCTCTCGCAGAAGCGCGCCGAGTCGGTGGTGGATTATCTCATCCTGCGCGGCATCGACCCCGATCGGATGGTGGCCAAAGGCTATGGTGAGCGTGTGCCGTTTGTGTTAAAGAAAGAAACTACCCGCGGCGGCTATACTTTTGCTGTTGGCTCGCGTCTTACCGAATCCTATGTCGACTCGCTGCCCAACAACGAAGCTCGTGAAGCTGCTCACCAGATGAACCGCCGCACCGAGTTTTCGATTATCAGCAAGGATTACATACCCAAGCCAAAAATAAAAACCGATACCATCGCCAGAGCTGTCGAGGTGGTAGTGAATCCGGAAGAAAAGATCCTCGACTATATGCTTACGCCCAAAGGTTTGATGCAGGGTCAGGTTATCGTGAATGGATTTACACTCAATTTTATTTACGACCGGCGTGCCATTCGCCCGGCCATATCGCTGGGAAGTGCGCTGCGTCTGCTCAAAGAGGGAGCTATTACCAAAAACGATTTCCAGGGCAACCCCGAAGAAATCCTCGGTGATGGAACCATCGCACATCGCGCTATCTTCCGCGTGGAAACACTGCGCCTGGCGGGGATGACTATCCGCAACGTCGAAATTCAGGTCGATCATCAGTTGGCCACGCAAATGACTTTGGGAGAAATCACGCTCACCGAGTTCGGCACCTTTACCATCGACGAGGAGAAAAAGCAGATAATTTTTAGATAGTTGAAACAAATCGGTGATTGAGCAGAACCCAAATCCGGAGATTGAGCGTCGGCTGGTGAGCGGTGGCTGGTGAGCGTCGGCTGGTGAGCGGTGGCTGGTGAGCGTAGTCGAACCAAGCCGAACCAAGCCGAAATTAATGATCTCTTCTGTATAGCCATTCGGCGTAAGCCAGCATCGATTCTATTTTTTCGCGCGGAGCGTTTAACAGATTGAGCAGGTGGATCGATTTTGCATAGTATTGCTCCATTTCCTGCCTGGCAAGCTCTTCGGTATTATATTTCCGCATCAGCTCCGTCACCGCGTCGATCTTTTGTTGCGGGTTGTGATTTGTGTTTGGATTATAAAAACCAAGCAATTTTTGGCGATCGCTGGCGTCGGCTGTCCCGAGACACTTCAGGAAAATATATGTTTTTTTGTTGGCAATGATGTCGCCGCCAGGAATTTTGCCTGTTTTTTTTGCATCTCCAAAAGTGTCGAGCAAGTCGTCCTGAAGTTGGAAGGTGATGCCGATATTTTCACCAAAATCATAAATCAATTGTGTATCGCGTGGGGTGGCGTTGGCGGCCAGTGCGCCGATTTTGAGGCTGCATCCCAGCAATACTGCTGTCTTTAGCCGAATCATGTTGAGATATTCGGCAATAGTAACTACAGGCGACTCTTCAAAATCCATATCATATTGCTGGCCTTCGCACACTTCGATGGCTGTTTGTGTAAAGGTGTCGAGCATCTCAGCGATTTGTGGATGTTTTGTTTTTAGCATCCAGCGATACGCAAGTGCAAACATGGTGTCGCCCGAAAGGATGGCCGTATTGTTGTCCCACTTTCGGTGGACTGTATCTTTGCCGCGCCGCAGATCGGCGTTGTCCATGATGTCGTCGTGGAGTAGCGTAAAATTATGAAACAACTCAATGCCGATGGCTGCGTCGAGGATGCTTTCGGGCTTGCCGCCAAAAAGATCGCATGCTGCAAGCATCAGCACCGGTCGCAGCCGTTTGCCTTCACCTTCCATTGTGTAGCGAATGGGCTGGTAAAGTTGGTCAGGTGTGCCGCTAAGATCAGCTTTTACTAAAGCGTCATTCACTATCTTTTTAAAATCTGCAAAATGCTCCATTTCCTTATTTTTAAATAATTTTGTCTTCTAAGTTTGATATCCCAATCGATGCCTTTTGTTATCTCTTTAATTTGAATTACAAATTCCCAATTTTCAATTGTTTCCGAATAGATTTCAAGACTTTTTGCATCATTCCAGAGTCAAATGCTTCGACTAATCGGCCACTGCAAAATCGGTCGTTCCTCACAATTGCAGTTATTATCTTACACTTGGTGGTAATATCAATGCTGTCATAATCAAAGTTTTCATCACTAACCATCTGGCGTCCTTCGTCCCATGCACCCCAATGAAAATCAATCATAATTGGTATAGAATAAACCACATCACGGAACTGATCGACTATCGGATGTTCTTCATAAGGATCCATAGAAATTATTCCTTGTTCCAGAAGTTTCATCGTTTCTGTGTCATCACCGAATTTTTCAACCTTTTCAATCTTTGGTATTATTTCAAGCAGTGGAATCCAATCTTTTTTTGTAAAACCATTTATTATCCTAATGTAATCGTGCTCTTTTAATACCATAGTAGTTTTTTTCAGTATGAACTAACAAATCCACAGCTTCAATCCTGCTGATTATTTTTACATTTTTAGGCTTTGGTTCTGTTATTAAAAATGTTTTTTTAAAATAATCTCACATTAGATTATATTCATCAAATATTCGCCGTAGCCGCTTTTCAGCAAAGGCTGGGCAATTTCTTTGAGCTGCGAGGCGTCTATAAATTTCATACGATAAGCTACCTCTTCGATGCAGCCAATCTTAAGGCCCTGGCGGTGTTCGATTACTTCGACGAACTGCGACGCTTGTAGCAGCGACTCGAAGGTTCCTGTGTCGAGCCAGGCGATGCCACGGCTCATGATGCCTACCTTGAGCTGGCCGCGTTCCAGATAGTGGCGGTTTACGTCGGTAATTTCGTATTCGCCGCGGGCGCTGGGTTTGATGTTACGCGCCACCTCTACCACCGAATTATCATAAAAATACAATCCCGGCACCGCATAATTCGATTTAGGTTGGGCAGGTTTTTCTTCGATGGAAATAGCTTTATTATGTTCGTCAAACGCCACCACGCCATAACGCTGAGGGTCGGAAACGTGATAGGCAAACACGGTGCCTCCTGTGGGGTCGTTGTTGCTTTGCAGCAAAGTTTGCAAGCCTGATCCATAAAAGATGTTGTCGCCAAGGATGAGCGCCACTTTTTCGTTTCCAATAAAATCGGCGCCAAGCACAAAAGCCTGCGCCAGCCCGTTGGGAATTTCCTGAACCTTGTAGGAGAACTGGCATCCGAGCTGTGAGCCGTCGCCGAGCAGCCGTTCGAAATTGGGCAAATCCTCTGGTGTAGAGATGATGAGCACCTCTTTGATGCCCGACATCATCAGCACCGAAAGCGGGTAGTAAATCATCGGTTTGTCGTAAATGGGCATCATCTGTTTGCTCATGGCAAGTGTGAGCGGATGCAAGCGTGTACCGGCGCCGCCGGCGAGGATGATTCCTTTCATATCAATATGTTCTTATTTGGGCTATGAATAATTAACAATTCAAATGATCCTATTTCAACAATTCTTTTTGATTCCTGATGGCATCGTTATCCAGTTTGTTAGTAGTCCTGCTGATCAAGAGGTGGACGCCATGTTTCTTTTTCTATTTCCAAATCATCAAGTTCTATGTCGAGCTCCTCATCAAATATCTCAAGCAACGGATCGGAGAAGCGGCGTGTGGTAATGCGTTTGTCGAGTGTGAGCAGCAGCGAAGGTAGCACAAAGAGATTCGAGAGTAAAGCAATAAGCAGCGTAAAAGCGATGAGATAGCCCAGCGCCTCGGTGCCGCCAAAGCTCGAAAGTGTAAAGATGATAAAACCAAAGAAAAGCACCACTGACGAATAGATCATGCTGAAACCTGTTTCGCGCAAAGCACGGATCACCGAAATCCTGATGTTCCACTCGTTTAGCCGCAGTTGCAGCCTGTAGCGCGAAAGGAAGTGGATGGCGTTATCCACCGAAATACCCAGAGCAATCGAAAAGATAAGAATGGTTGACGGCTTTACGCTGATGGCGAAAAAGCCCATCATGGCAGCTGTCATAATTTGCGGCATCAGGTTGGGCGCCATCGAGATGAGTACCATTCGTGGCGACGAAAAAAGCATTCCCATCAGGATGGCAATAATTACCAGCGCCAGCAGCAAACTCTGCATCAGGTTTTTCACCAGATAGTCTGTTCCTTTAAGGTACACTACACTGGTGCCGGTGATGGTTACCTGATAATCGGCGGGTGGGAAAATCGAATCAATTTTTGGAGTCAAATCGTCTTGGATGCGCTGTATCTCATTAGTGCCGATATTGGCCATTTGCACAGAGATACGCGTTTTTTGCATGGTGCTGTCCACTAAGGTGTTGATGATGCTGCGTTTGTTGCCTTCGAGTTGTGGCACATAACGCATGATAAAATTTTTCTCCTGGTTGTTGGGCAGCGAGTACATTGCCGGGTTGCCTCCATAAAAAGCCTGTTTTGCGAATTTCACTATTTCGGCAATCGAAAGCGGTCTGCTAAGCTCAGGATATGTGGCCAGCAAAACCTGCAGTTCTTCTATTTTGCTTATTGTAGCTAGTCGCAGCACACCTTTGGGTTTTTGTGTGTCGATGGTAATCTCCAGCGGCATCACACCTTTTATGTTTCTCTCAAAAAATTCCAGGTCGCGGTACAACTGGTCGCGGCGCGGAATGTCGTCGACGATGCGTCCGGTAGTCTTCAGCAGCGAAATCCCATAAAAACTTGTGAGCAGCAGCACGCCGGTTACAACGTAAATTGCAGTGCGATGCCCCTCCACAATTCTTACTACTCCATTTACCAGCGTGGTTACCACGCCTTTGTTGAGATGCTTTGTGTCGCTACTTTTGGGTGGACTAAGAAAGCTGAAAAATATCGGTATTAAAAAGAGGGTAAGTAAATAGGCCACCATGATGCTGATGGAAGCTACAATTCCAAATTCGACGAGTGCCTCGTTTCCGGTGACGATAAAAGCTGCAAAACCTGCGGCAGTTGTCATATTGGTAAGCAGGTTGGCGTTACCAATAAACATTACAACACGGGTTAGCGCCTTTATCTTATTGCCGTGCCGGATGATTTCGGCGTGGTATTTATTAAGTAAAAAGATACTGTTTTCCACCACGATAACGATGAGCAATGGCGGCAGAATACCGGTGAGAATTGTAATCTTGTAATCGAAAAGTACCAATACACCAAGTACCCAGGCTAAGGCAAATAAAACAATGAGCATAGTTGCCAGGACGATTTTCCAGTTGCGGAAAAATATTAACAAAAGCGTGCTGGCAATCACGAGTGCGAGGATGACGAAAAGCCGCAGCTCATTTTCAATCTTATTGGCGGTAATGGTGCGGATGAAAGGCAGCCCGGAATAATGAACCGTTACGCCAAACTTTTCCGCGAAAGCGTTGCCGGTATCCCTTATTTTATAAATCAGGCCTACGCGTTCTTTGGTGTTGAGCACATCTTTGTCGAGCGTGACGGCCATCATGGTAAAATGATTTTCGGAATTGTAGAGCAGCCCGTCGTAAAAAGGCAGCGACATTACCACCTGCAGGGTGCTGTCGAGTTCGTGCTGCGATTGTGGTTTTTGCTTAAAAACCTGAAGGAAGTCGAATTTCTTAAGTGAATCGTTTTTTTGCAGATAATACAGTTGGCTGATGGACAAAACTCCTTCCACCCCTTCGATGGCCTGGATGCTGTTGGTGAGATCGTACCAGGCGTTAAATTCGTCGAGCTCAAAAAGGTTGGTGTCTTGCACGCCAATAAAGAGCACGCTTCCGTCCTGGCCAAAGGTTTCTTTAAATTCCTCGTAAAGGATGCTGGTGCTGTCGGAAGGTGGCAGCATCTGCGTCATTTCGTACGACATGGTAACGTGCCGCGCCTGAAAGGCCATGAAAGCTGTGAGTATTAAAATAATGGAGAGATTCCAATATCGTCGTCGCAGAATGAGTCGGGCAAGATATGTCCACATGTGGTTTGTCGTTTGGTACTAAAATTGTAACTTTCAAGCTTTTCACACGAAAAAGATTCCGAAAATATAATTTATCTGCCGAATAGAAAAAATTGTTTAATAATGAAAAACACTTTACACCCCCAATCGCCTGCCTGGCAACGATTTCCAATAATATTTATTTTTATTCTGATCCTGGCCGGATGCAGTTCCCCTAAGCAGCTTGCAGAGCAACAGCGATACGACGATGCCATTGATGTGCTATTGAAAAAGATACAAAAAAGCTATTCACCAAAGACAATCGCCGGACTTGGTGATATTTACCACCAGGCCAATACCGCCGACAGCGCTACAATTATTAATTTATTAAATTCAGGAGCACCGGATATCTGGTTTCCTGTTTACACAGCTTATCAACGCCTCGACACCCGCCAGCAAAAAATTGCTGCTTTGCCCAAGGCAGTGCATCAGCAAATTGGTTTTCAGTCATTTGATTACTCTGCCTATCTTTTTCAGACGCGTCAGAAAGCGTGTTTGTATGAATATACTCTGGCTGAGCGCCACCTGTTGAACGACAAGCGCATTGATGCGATGCGTAGCCTCGAAATTGTAAACTCTCTCGATAGCAACTATCGCCGTACTGCCCATCTTCTCGACAGCCTTCATCGCACCGCGCCGGCTCCTCTTTATTATCAGATTGAGCTCGATTATTCTTATTCGTTACCTCCCGGCATGGCAGAGTTTATCACCGAAAGTGATCTTGCCGCTTACAGCACAAGCAATGTTTTTTTTGTAAATAAAAAGCCTGATCCTTATCGGTTGTATGCCGAAATTCGGATTACTGATGTGAAAATAGCTCTCGATAAAACCGGTGAACTTGCGTATGCAGAATCCGTTAAGATCCAGGATGGGTTGGCATACAGGCTCGACGAGCAAGGAGATTTTCTTCGCGACAGCCTCGGACTAAAATTAGAAATTCCAAAATTTAAAACTTTGGCTTGTTACGTTAGCGAATATCTACAGGAAAAGTCGATTCAGCTTTTTGGCGACGTGTTGCTGGTGTCGGTGCCGGATGGAAAAATCCTGCTTCGAAAACCTGTGCAGGGTGTATCAAATTTTACGCATCGCTATGCCCGTTTCAAAGGCGATCTTGACGCACTTAGCCCGGAATCAGCCGCTCTGATTGGATCGCGCAAGCAGGAGTTTCCCTCCGATGGTGCCATGATTCAGCACGCTACCGAAAATCTTTTCAAAGAAGCCTCTGCCATACTTTCGCAAGCGTTGGGAAATGTGGAGGGCAAAATAGTGCCTGTTCATAAAGCAGATGACGCTCTGATAAAAAGCCCTAAATGATAAAGTTGCCGGGTTTGGAATTAATAGATGTTCCTTTTGCCTGATTTCTTTTACTTTCGTCAAAATTCCATTTTTCTATGACATCACGAAAAGTACTTTTTATTGATACGGCGCATCCTGTGCTCACCGAAGAGCTTACGCAGATGGGTTACCAATGCGATTATTTCGACAAATATTCACACGACGATTACCTGCGCATTGTTGATCAATATTTTGGAATCATCATCCGTGGAAAGATAAAGCTGGATGTGGAGATGCTCAAGGCGGCGCGGCAGCTTAAATTTATCGGCAGGGTAGGAGCGGGGATGGAAAATATAGATGTTGCTTACGCCGAATCCATTGGTATCGCCTGCCTCAATGCGCCCGAAGGCAACCGCGATGCGGTAGGCGAACATGCTGTGGGGATGCTGCTGATGCTGATGAACCGGCTGCGCATTGCCGATCGCGAGGTGCGGCAGGGAATCTGGCTGCGCGAAGAAAACCGCGGTATAGAGATAAAAGACAAAACGGTGGCCATCATTGGCTATGGAAATATGGGCGGCGCTTTTGCACGGGTGCTCAAGGGTTTTGGTGCTAATGTAATTGCCTACGACAAATATAAATCCGACTACTCCGACGACTTCGTTCGCGAAAGCGATATGCAAACTATCTTTGATGATGCCGACATCGTGAGCCTGCATCTGCCGCTGACATCCGAAACAACCTTTTTGGTGGACGAGGATTATCTGAAAAAGTTCCGGAAGAATATTTATCTGATCAATACTGCCCGCGGGCGAAATGTAAAGACTGCCGATCTGGTTAAGCAGATGAAAGCCGGAAAAGTGCTTGGCGCTGCACTCGATGTGCTCGAATACGAAAAGCTATCCTTTGAGGCGCTCGATCAGCAGAGTCTTCCCGAAGATTTTACCTGGCTGATCCGTTCCGACCGGGTGGTGCTATCGCCGCACATTGCCGGCTGGACCCACGAATCCAATTACAAACTGGCCAAAACGATTGTGGATAAAGTAAGCCGGTTGTTTGGGGAAAAAGCTGAGTGACCTTCAACTATTTCTATCAAATCCAAAATTGCTTTGCATTTTACTAACCCTGCGCTTTAGCGCGGGGGTCAGGTATTCCTGCCAGAAATGCGCGGGCTTTAGCCCACACTTCTTTCCATCTATTTTTTTTGGCGAAAGCCCGCTGTATTTTATGCCGACTGAAGGCTGTGGACTTAGAACTGCCGGCTGAATACTGAAAGACTGAGGGCTGGTGAGCTTTAGTCGATCTTGATCTTTTCCCAGTTCAGAATTTTATAAAAGTCATATTCCTCCGGATTTTCAAGAATTTTGGAGGCCTGAGGGTAGTCTTCCTCGGTGAGGTATTGTTGATTGAAGCTATAGACAATCTGTGCTTTTTGCGAATTAATGTTGACCAGACGTGGGCGCACTTTGCCATTTTCATCCGCTACATCTTTGAGGTAGAGTGGTAAGATGTCACCTTTAGGATCCACGGTCACCATGCAGCCGGTAGCGCCCTGGTCGAAGAGTTTTTTGACGCCCATGCCCAGCAGTGCGCATAATACCAGGTCGTAACCTCCCGGAGGCACGCAGCGCAGCTCATAACCAACCTCCACAGGGCGGCTTTTTATCTTCACTCCAAGACGTTTTAACTCGTGCTGTGCCAGGATGTTGAAGATGTGGGCTTTGCTTACGTTGCCCAGCTCAGGATGGCCGTGCTCGTCGTAAGTAAAGTTGATTCCGGTAGTTTCGATTTCGGCATCAGACATAAAATGAAAAACGCCTTCGCTGATCATCACCGCGCCGTAGGAGATTCCCAGGATTTTGCGTTTGACCATTGACGAGATAATCAGTTTTACGATTTTGCGGATGGTGATATCGGTTTTGTTGAACATCTCGGGGATGATGATCATGGGATAATGGCAGGCTGCGCCGATGCCGAAAGCCAGATGCCCCGCTTCGCGCCCCATGGCCACCACGATAAACCAGTTGCCGCTGGTGCGGGCGTCTTCGTAAACCGTTTGTGCTATGCGCACTCCTTCCTGCTTGGCCGATTCGTAGCCAAAGGTCGGCGAGCCTTCGGGCAGTGGCAGGTCGTTGTCGATGGTTTTAGGAACATGAATGTTCTGGATATTGATGTTATTGGCCTCCAGGAATTTTGAGATGCGATTGGCTGTTGATGCAGTGTCGTCGCCGCCAATGGTTACAAGAAGTTTGACGTTGTTTTTGGCAAAAAAATCGGTTCTAAACTCGCTGTCTTTGGGTTTGTTGCGACTCATCACCAAAGCCGATCCGCCCATCTTATGAATTTGGTCGGCTTTATCAAAGTTGATGTCTTCCATTATTGGATTGTCGGAAAAGAGACTTTTGAAGCCTTCGTGCAGCCCGATAACACGGTAGCCGCTTTGTAGAAATACTTTGGCGATGGTGCTGATGACGGTGTTGATGCCAGGTGCCGGACCGCCGCCAGCAAGGATTGCTATTGCTTTTTTCATCTTTCGCTTATTGGTTATTTTTTTTAATATTACAGATTCTTAATATGTTAATTGTTAATCGTTAATTGTTAATCGTCCTTCGCAACTCGCAACCCGCAACCCGCAACCCGGCTTTCGTCCTTGTTTACAACCCCAGGCTTTGGCTTACCAGCTCTGCGATGTCGAGGTTTTGCATGGAATCTTCCTTGTTTTTGTATTTGATTCCATCGGTCATCATCACCATGCAGAACGGGCAAGCTGTTGCCACGATGTCGGCCTGAATTTCGATGGCGTCTTCGATGCGTTCGATAAAGACTTCTTTGTTGCCTTTTTCGGCTTCTTTGAACATCTGTCCGCCGCCGGCGCCACAGCAAAGGGCAAAGCTGCGGTTGCGCTTCATCTCGGAAGGCTTCCCGGCCACAGCTTCTATCACACGACGGGGCGCTTCGTACTCGCCGTTGCCGCGACCCAGATAACACGGATCGTGGAAGGTGATGCGCTTTCCGGCAAATTTATCGCTGCCGGGTTTTAGCTTGCCTTCGGCTATTAGTTTCTGCAGAAACTGCGAATGGTGCCACACCTCATAGTTGCCGCCAAAGTCGGGATATTCGTTTTTGAAAGTGTTGTAATCGTGCGGACAGCAGGTGATAATCTTTTCAACTTCATACATTTTAAAGGTCTCGATGATCTGAAGTGTCTGCATCTGGTAAAGCATTTCGTTTCCGGCACGGCGCGCTGAGTCAGCGGTATCGGTTTCTTCTGTGCCCAGCAAACAATAGTCGATACCCAGATGGTTGAGGATTTTAATGAACTCGCGGCTCACTTTTTTATACCTGTCATCAAAAGCGCCTGACGAGCCAATCCACACCAGATATTCCGGTTTGCGCCTGCCGGCTTGTAGCTCTGCCATCACCGGCACCTCCAGGCCGACTTCCGTTGCCCATTTCAGGCGGTCTTCGGGCGGATATTGCCATGGCGCACCGTTGTTTTCGATATTGGTAAACATACTGTTGAGTTCGCCTGGAGCTGCCGATTCTTCCATAAACAGATAGCGGCGCAGGTCGACAATAAGAGAGGGATGGTTGATGTTGATCGGGCATTCCTGCGCACAGGCGTTGCAGGTAGTGCATGCCCACAGCTCCTCTTCGGTGATCCAATCGCGCACCAGCGCACGTCCGTCTTCGTAGTCTTTTCCTTTCTTCACCAGCAGCGGTCCAAATTCTTTCATGCGGGCTCGTGTATCCATGATGATCTTGCGCGGCGAAAGCAGCTTGCCGGTGATGTTGGCCGGACAAACGGAGGTGCAGCGTCCGCACTCGGTGCAGGAGAGCGAGTCGAGATAGTTTTTCCAGGTGATGTCCTGGACATCTTTTACGCCAAAGCGCTCCATGGTTTCTTCGTCGTCGGTGGCCGGAACAACCGCTTGCGGGTCGAGCATGAGCTTTATTTCGCGTGTTACATTTTCCATATTGTCGAGCTTGCCCAATGGCTGCAGGCGGCTTAGGAAAACGTTGGGTATCGACATAAAGACGTGGAAGTGCTTGGAGTAGGGCAACGCGTTGGCAAAAATGAAGATGGTGACGATGTGCCCCCACCAGAAGAAATTAAACCAGAAGTTAGCTGCCGCAAAATTCGCAGGATTAACATCCACAAACCAGCCCATCAGTAGGCGGCTTATGGGATAAATCCCTTCGGCATTGTTGTGATGCAGTGCCAGGTAATAGGTGTTCATGCCCAGCAGCGACACCATCAGAAAGAGGATGGCAAGCAACGCCAGGTTGGCATCGATCTTAGAGATTTTTTTCATCTCGATGCCTTTAAATCTTTGGATGTGCATCGCCAGGCGGCGCACCAGGAAGGCGATGATGGAAACACCCACCAGAAGCGCAAAGATATCGCCAGAGGCCATCATGAAATCGTAAAACCAGCCAAGAAAAGAGAGTGACTTTTCCAGGCCAAACAATCCGTCGATCACCATTTCGATGGATCCGAAACCTACGATCATAAAGCCCCAGAAAACCAGCGCATGCGCCAGTCCCACCAATGGAAAACGGAAAATTTTGGTTTGCCCAATGGCCACCTTCAGCATGATGCCAATTCGCTTGGGGATATTGCCGATGGGGAAGGGGCGGGTGAGGCGGAAATAGGCAATAAATTTGGAGACCGTGTAGCCAAAAAGGCCGATGGTGAGAAGGAAGATGATGATGAAAATGACCTGGTGTGTCATGGTTTTGTTGATTAGTTAATGCTTTTTTAAAGGCTACAATATTAAGTATTTACAGCGTATCACCACGTGCAAAATGTTAGGTGAAGTTTTATCATTTTCATAATAAAGCCCTTACAATTTAAATTTAAACAAAGTGTAAATTAATGTTGGAAATATTTCGGATCTAAGAGACGGAATGAGGCGCTGCAAGAATCTGATAAGTTTGTTTTAGTGCTGATATTCTGTCTTCTTGGTCGAGATTTGCATCGCGGCAGCCTGGTGAAAATAGAATGGACGAAAAAGTAAGAATGGGAAAGGTTTTATTCGAAGCCGACATTCCTCAAAAAGTTTCTGTGAATAGAAACATCGCATCGCTTCGCACCTTTTTAAATACCAGCTCTCTAAAGCTTAAAGATTCAGGTTTTTCACAAAGCCGAGCTCCAACAGCATTATCTCATCTTCGGCTTGGGGGTGCAGATGGCGCTCTTTGGTAATATCCAGGCGGCTTGAGAGCACACCAAAGCCGTTGTTGATGTTGGTGTATTCGGGTTTGTCCTGCACCAGACTGCCGGAGGGCCCGTTGACGCGCATGTAAGTGTCGTATTCGATTCCGGCTGCTGTAACCATAAAATCGATAGTGCTACAAAACCGTTTGCCGCTGAATTCGCGAGGTTTGACGTTGTTGTTGATGAAGGAATAAAAGGCGTCATTGTTCACAGCGATGGATTGGGAGCCGTTGCCGAAGATATCGTCGGCAAACTGAACGGGCAGTTTCCAGTCGATAAACTTATGGATGGTGTCGGAGCTGCCTGCCGGTAACTCCATATAATGAAAGCGGATGGTGGGTTGGTAGCGTTTTCCATTCACAGCGTTGCGCCAGGCAAATTCGGTGGTGAAGCTGCGAACAAAATTAGCTCTGCCGCCCGAAGGTGGTTTGGTGATAGCGAAGCTGTTGATGAGTTTCGTTTGTGCGGTAATTTCACGGTCATTGGTGGTGTTGCGTATTAGCAGCGAATAGCTGAGATCGGGGTCGAGTTGCGCGCTGGCTTTATAAACAAGCATGTAAGGATTGTAAAAATCACCCGAGTCTTTGTTGTTGATGGTAACGGTGTCGAAACTGATCTCCTGCATCATCTGGTTGTTGTTGAGATTGATGCCCTGAAGTTTTACTTCCAGCGATCCGCCATAGCTCGAAGAGTCGGCGATTTTAGCGATTTCCAATGCATTGCCACCCAAAAAAGCTTTGTTGATGCGAAGGTAATGTGTTGCGTCTTGCTGGTTGAGCAATCCATAAACGATGGTGATTTCTTTCCATTCGGCATTCACATCAACATCCGTTTCGCATGACGAAAATATGATGGATAAAGGGATTAGGAATAGCAACAGTAATTTTTTTAGCATGGTGTCGAGGTTCAGTAAGCGTATGTTCTGGCGTTATTATCAGGAACTTTGTAGATTTGCAAATTAACAAAAAGCTTAACGGCACTGTTTAAATTTTATTATTGCGCTTAAGCGCTGCGAACCACAATACCAAAAACAGAAAGAAATGAACGAAGATCGCGGACAAAAGCGGTTGGAGTACCGCAAGATCACAACACACGTGCTTCAGGAGATGAAGCTGAAAAATGAAAAGATAGCCATGCTTACCGGGTACGACTTTTCGATGGCCGGCATTCTCGACAATGCTGGCATCGACGTAATTTTGGTTGGCGACTCGGCTTCCAACGTTATGGCTGGTCACACTACCACTTTACCCATTACCCTCGATCAAATGATTTACCACGCCTCGTCGGTGATGCGTGCCGTGAAGCGAGCGCTTGTGGTGGTGGATTTGCCTTTTGGCACCTACCAGGGCAACAGCAAGGAGGCGTTGCAGTCGGCCATCCGCATTATGAAAGAGTCGGGCGCCAACGCCATAAAAATGGAAGGCGGACGCGAGATAATAGAAAGTGTCGATCGCATCCTTTCGGCAGGCATCCCGGTGATGGGGCATCTGGGGCTTACCCCACAGTCGATACATAAATTTGGAACTTACACGGTGCGTGCAACCGATGCTGCCGAAGCACGCACGCTGATAGAAGACGCTCACTTTTTGGAAGAAGCCGGATGCTTTAGCCTGGTGCTCGAAAAAATACCGGCAGAATTAGGAGAGCAGGTCACCAACGAAATAAAAATTCCTACCATCGGCATAGGCGCCGGCGGCGGCGTGGATGGTCAGGTGCTTGTACTGCACGATATGCTGGGGATTACACAAAAATTTTCGCCCCGTTTTCTGCGGCGTTATCACAATCTTTATGAAGAAATCCAGGGTTCTGTCAAATCATACATTACTGATGTGAAAACGCGGGACTTCCCCAACGATCGGGAGCAATATTAAAAGTAAGCGCTTTTTAAAGCCCTGGCTGAAAAGGCTGGAATTAATAAATTACAAAATTTAAAAACTAATCAATCAAACCTTATGTGATGGTTTGAAAAGTGAAAAAAAGAGCGGAATGTCAGCTTTTAATGATTTGTTTTCAGTGTCTTTTAATTTTTAATTGTTTTAAAAGAGCACGTAAAAATTATTGATTAATAACTAAAAATCCAAAAATTTAAACCCATGGTTAACGAAGTTTTATACGAAGATAACCATATCATTGTTGTCAATAAAATCACCGGAGACATCATCCAGGCGGACATCACACTCGATTCGACCCTGCGCGATGTGGTGCGCGACTATCTGAGAGAAAAATACAACAAACCCGGCAACGTTTTTCTGGGTGTGGTGCACCGGCTCGACCGTCCGGTGAGTGGCGCGGTGATATTCGCCAAAACCAGTAAGGCGCTGGCACGGCTCAACAGTATGTTCAAAAATCGGGAGGTGCGCAAAATTTATTGGGCTGTCGTTGACAAGGCACCCGATCCGTCCGAAGGCAAACTTGTAGATTATCTGTGGCGCAACCAGACCAAAAACAAATCTTTTATTGCCACCGAGCGCAACAAGAAAAGTTCTTACGCAGAGCTCGACTACAAGCACATCGCCTCCAGCGACCGCTATCATCTTCTGGAGGTAGAGCTGCTCACGGGGCGTCATCACCAGATACGCACACAGCTTGCGGCTTTTGGCTGCCGCATCAAAGGCGACCTGAAATATGGTTTCCCGCGCTCCAACCCCGATGCATCCATTCATCTGCATGCGCGGAGCCTCGAGTTTATCCATCCCGTAAAGGGCGATCTTGTAAGCATTGTGGCGCCGCTGCCCGTCGATCCGCTGTGGGATTTTTTTGGTAAGTTCACCAGTCAACAGGAAACTCCTAAAGCATGATTGCACGATTGCTGCGCTTGGCATTGCTTTGCCTGTTGGCAACAACCTTGGCATCCCCGCTGCAGGCGCAGTATTACAGCTCTGGTCAGGATCCGGCTTCGGTCGATTTTCGTCAGATAAAAACACAAAACTTTCGCATCATCTTTCCTTATTCTTATCAGAAAACGGCGCTTTACATTGCTAATGTGATGGAATACGCTGCGCAACTCGACACCATCTCGCTCCATGGCGCTCCGCCTCGTATCCCCGTAATTCTTCATAACCAAACGGCCATCTCCAATGCAATGACGGTGTGGGCTCCGCGCCGCATGGATTTTTACACCATCCCGCCTGACGACAGCTACGGCCAGGAATGGTTTCAGCAGTTGGCGCTGCACGAGTACCGGCACATTGTACAGATCGACAAACTCAACCAGGGGCTGACGCGTGCGCTTACCTACGTTTTTGGCCAACAGGCTACCGGCGCCGTGCTGGGGCTTTATTTGCCGTTGTGGTTTCTGGAAGGTGACGCGGTGTCGGCCGAAACGGAGCTGAGCAACACCGGGCGCGGACGTTCGCCTTCCTTTGCTATGCCGCTACGGGCACAGTTTCTCGAAAAAGGCCTTTATTCCTACGATAAAGCTGTCTTTGGTTCCTATCGCGATTTTACGCCCAACTGCTACATTTTGGGCTATCATCTGGTGGCAACAGGGCGTCGTGACTATGGAACTGAATTGTGGAATCATACGCTCGATAAGGTAGGAAGAAGGCCTTACATGATCGTCCCGTTTTCGGAAGGAATCAGGGATGTGACCCAAAAAAACAAGACTTCGTATTATCGCCATCAAATGGAAGCTTTGAAAACGGAGTGGGAGCAGAGGTCGGCTGCAACGGAGCAGGTTTCCAAAGACATCCAATCGCCTGAAAAGAGGATTTTCACAGATTACATAAATCCTTTTTATGTAAATGAAAAGATGATCGTTGCCGAAAAGCGCTCACTCGATGAAATCGCACGTTTTGTAGCTATCGATGGCAATGGCGACGAGCAGGTGCTTTTTACACCCGGATACTACGATTTTGGCTCGTTGACTTGTGGCGGCGGACGGCTTGCCTGGTCGGAGCGCGTGTTTGATCCTCGCTGGGAAAACCGGAATTATTCAGTTATAAAAATGCTGGATATAAAAACGGGCGTTGTGAGAACGGTAACTGAAAAAACACGCTGGTTTTCGCCATCGCTTTCTGATGATGGAGAATTGCTGATCGTTACAGAGGTGACCGAAGATCAGCAGTATCGGCTACTGGTGATGCAGACTGCTGATGGTAAGATTGTACAATCTTTTGCCACTCCCAACAATGAATTTCTTACAACCTCGTCCTTTTCAGAAAATCACGAGAACATCGTGGCAGTTTCTATTGGCGATGCCGGAAACCGGCTGGTGCTGGCCGAAACCGCTACCGGTGATTTGCAATATCTGATGGATACCACATTTACCGTCATTGGGCAGCCTACAATGCACGGCGACACCATTCTCTTTGTTGGCGCCTGGTCGGGCGTGGATAATCTTTACATGCTGCTGCTGCCCTCGCATGAAATTTTTCAACTTACTGATGTTAAATATGGTCTGGGCAATCCATCTTTTTATGAAAATGGGAGCACCCTCATTTTTGAAAATTATACCGCCGATGGTTTTGAGATTGCTACGCTAAGTTGTGATTCATTAAAACCATTGCCTTTGTCATCGGTAACGGATCACAGCGTGAAACTTTATCAGCCCTTGGCCGACCAGGCTGATGCTATGCTCGTGCCGGCACTTATTCCCGATTCGGCGTATGCCATCCGTAATTATTCACGGCTTGGGCATCTTTTTAATTTCCATTCCTGGGCGCCGTTGGCTATTGATGTGGATAATTACGACGTAAAACCCGGCGTGTCGTTATTTTCGCAAAATGTGCTGAGTACCGCTTTCGCGGAATTGGGATGGGAGTACAACTTGAACGAGGAGACCGGCAAATATTACGCGCGGTTTACCTATGCCGGCTGGTATCCGGTGCTCGATTTTTCGGCTTCGTATGGCCGGCGGCGTTCTTCGTTTTTGGATACTACCCCCCAACGCATCGACTTTAGCTGGATGGAAACCAACTTCGCCACCACCGTGCGATTGCCGCTAAATATTACCCGTGGCAAGTGGGCGCGGTTTGTACAACCATCCGTCACGTTGGAATATGTGCAGCACGACATGGATGCGGACGCCACAGTTTCGTTCAGGCGTAGCAATTACAAAGCGTTGACGTATCGTCTTTCGGTCTCCAACCAGATCAAATCGACAGATTGGGATATGCACCCGCGGTGGGGGCAAAGCCTGGATTTGCGTTTGCAGACTTCCCCTTTTGCCAGCGACACGCTTGGCGCAATGTTCTCGGCGGTGGGTCGGCTCTATTTCCCCGGATTGTTGCGTCACCATAGTTTTAATCTGTACGCCGGCTATCAGAAACGTGCCGACAGCAGCCCACTCTACGAAGACATGGTCCGTTTTCCGCGCGGCTGGTCACAGCTTTTTGCCAGCGAGGTGAGCAGTTTTGCTGTTAATTATAAATTTCCGGTTGCCTGTCCCGACTTTAGCATTTGGTCGTTGGTCTATCTGAAACGGATCAAGGCCAATGTGTTTTATGATTACGCGCTGGGCACCTATTATGGGGCCCACACCGACTGGCAATCTGCCGGTGTGGAGTTGTTCTTCGATGTGCATCTATTGCGGTTGCCGGCACCGGTAGAGCTGGGTTATCGCCTGGTGTGGCGCCCCCAGGTTTCCGACTGGCAAAGTGAGTTTTTGTTTTCGGTGAGTTTCGATAGTTTATAAATCCTATTTTCGCAATCTATTTTTACGATATGATACGATTTGTCTTAAAAATATTCCTATCCTCATTTTCTGTGGTTGTCGCCTCATGGCTGCTGCCTGGCGTAGCATTACAGGATTTTTTGTCGGCGATACTGGTTGCATTGGTTCTGGCGCTGCTCAACACTTTTCTCAAGCCCATCCTGGTCATATTCACCATCCCCGTCACCATTTTTACTTTTGGTTTTTTTCTGTTGGTGATCAATGCCGTGATGGCACTGCTTGCTGCACACTTTGTTGCTGGATTTTATATTGCCGGATTTTGGTGGGCAATGGCTTTCAGCATCATCGTTTCGTTGATGAATTTAATGATAAATCTGGACGATAAAAACAAAAGATAATATGAAATCACGTATGCTTTCCAATATTCAGGAAATCCTCGACACGGCCGATAAAGCCCAGGAATGTTTTGTATCGATGGTGGATCAGGAGGGGATGCCCTACCTGGTGCCCATGAACTTCGGTCTGAAAGATCAGGACATTTATCTGCACTCCGCACCAAATGGGCGTAAGGTTGACGCGCTGCGTAATAACCCCAACGTTTGCATTTGTTTTACTTCCGACCGCCATCTGCGGTGGCAAAACGAAGAGGTGGCGTGCAGCTACGGCATGAAATACCGCAGCGTGCGCGCTTATGGTCAGGTAAAGTTTGTGGAGGATTACGACAAAAAAGTGGAGGCGCTCAATTGCGTCATGCGCAAATATACCGGCAAAGAATTTACCTACAATGCGCCCTCCATCAACGAAGTGCTGGTGTGGCGTGTGGAAGTAAAGCATTGGGAAGGCCGGGTGTACGGGTATTAAGAATTACAGAGGGTTTTTATAAAAGAAAACTCTTTAAGAAAAACAATTCTGAAGATTCCGCCCGCACCCCCCAGCCCCCTAAAGGGGGAGCTGCCGACGCACCATAAGTGTGGATGAGTGAAAGATCAGAAATTGTGGGTGGGTTTCCCCTTAGGGGATTAAGGGGTGCGCGGGGGTAAATAGCATCTATTGTCTCTGCCACCGCACCCCCCAGCCCCCTAAAGGGGGAGCTGCCGACGCACAATAAGTGTGGGTGAGTGAAAGACCAGAAATCGCGGGTGGGTTTCCCCTTTAGGGGATTAAGGGGTGCGCGTGGAAAAGCTAATTTTAATTTTTTTAGTATGGCAAGGTTAAAAAACACGATTGAAAAAAAGATGTTCTATGATGCCTCATCTTTAATTTTTGAGCGTGCTAAATCATTGAGATTTAATCCGACTGATGCAGAGAAGAAAATTTCCGAAGGTCTGAGAAATAAACAGTTGCTTGGATTAAAATTTAGATTTCAACATCCCCTCAGCCAGTTTATTGCTGATTTTTATTGCCATAAGATTAAGTTAGTTATTGAAATCGATGGAGGTATTCATTTAGAGGAAGAACAAAGACAAAGAGATATTGGTCGAACTTCTGAGTTGGAAAAATACGGAATAGAAGTAATGCGGTTTTCTAATGAAGAAGTGTTAAATGATTATGAAAAAGTTTTAGAAAAGATCAAAAAGAAGTGCGAGGAATTATTGATGCTTCAGGAAAAGTCAGCCACATAAAGGTGACTGTCACCCGCACCCCCCAGCCCCCTAAAGGGGGAGCCGCCGACACACCAGCAATGCGGGTGAGTTTATTAACAAAATCGAGAAGAGTAGTTTAATAATAGAAAGTAAAAGGCCAGGAATCGTGAGTGGGTTTCTCCGCCAACCGCACCCCCCAGCCCCCTAAAGGGGGAGCCGCCGACACACCAGCAATGCGGGTGAGTTTATTAACAAAATCGAGAAGAGT